>JAAENL010000408.1 GCA_024224435.1 Halieaceae bacterium | reverse complement strand
GGACGACACGTAAAACCCGGCGAGGGGAAATAATACTCCGGTTTGGTATGACGTCTCATACGGATTGCAGGCGCGCGGCTCGAGCTCTGGTAGTATCACACAGCGCAATCTACGACAGGTGCGGTCTCGCCCGGTACGAAGTGGCGTAGTGGGCGCGGAGCAGAAAGAAAACTGGTTATCCATCGGGTAACCAGCTGGAATCAAACTGCGTTCGGTGGCGAAAAACTGCATGAGGCCTGGCAAGTTGATGCTTTGGCGGAGCACAAATAGTCTCGCGCTCTGGAGCAGGCCGAGGATTCAAGACGTATGCATCAGGAGAACGGATGAAAGACTTCAAGGGGAAAACGGCGGTTATAACCGGCGGAGCCAGTGGTATCGGGCGAGCCATGGGAGAATTGTTTCTTTCCAACGGTATGCAGGTGGTGCTCGCAGATATAGAGCGTGACGCCCTGGATCGCACGGTGTCTGAGTTGTCTGGCATAGGCCAGTGCATCGGAGTAGTGACAGACGTGTCGAAAGCTGAGGATATGGAGGCACTCGCCGATAAAGCAGTCAACGCATACGGCGGTATTCACATTGCCTGCAATAACGCGGGCGTATTCGCAGGTGGACTGCTATGGGAAGAGAGTCTCGCGGATTTTCGCTGGCAGATGGACGTGAATGTGTGGGGTGTTATCCACGGCATCCGCACCTTTGTACCCATCATGAAGGCGCAGGACACGGAGTGCCACCTCGTAAATACGGCTTCCATGGCGGCGGTTACAGCGATGCCCTATTCAGGCATTTATCACATGACAAAGCATGCGGTGTTGGCCATGAGCGAGTCGCTTTATCACGAACTTTCTTTTCACGCGCCTCACGTTAAGGTTTCTGTGCTGTGTCCTGAGGCGATCAATACCGGTATCTCTAATTCCGAGCGCAATCGTCCGGAAATTTATAGTGGTGACGGAAACATTGTTGAGACAGACGAGCGGCTCATGGTTTCGCAGGCGCTGAACGACAGTGTCAGTGCCGGCATCGGTCCCGAAGTTATGGCGCAGCGGGTTCTCGACGGTATTATTGACGAGCGGTTCTACCTGTTTTCGGACGAAGCCTGGCGAAATGCAGCCAATATACGACTGGACGATGTCCGCGAGGCCCGTAACCCTACCTTCGCGCCGCCGATCTAGCTATCGACGATACTCAAAACACCTGGAGCGCTCACTATGCCAGACACTCACTTTGATATCCCGGATGACGATGCGGTGATCGAGAAGGCCCTTGAGGAGGCCAGCATACCGACGCTTATGATGAGTATGATCCACATGAGCGGTGACACCAGTTTGCTCGACGGAGAGATACGTCCCACCGGCGCATTCATCAATGAGTACCAGGGATACATGAGTGATGAGGCGAAGGCCACTGTTCGTGCGCGGGCGCTGGAGGTGATCAAGGCCTTTCGTGACGGTGGGTGTAAGCTGCCGCCGTCGCCGGACGCAAAAACGGTGCATCGCATGATGAACTTTCTGGTCGCCGCGGAAGTGGCTGAAGATTATGTTCCCATGATGCTGGAAGAAATGGAGTTAGACGGCGTAGACCAGCGCAGTGACGCGTGGAGTGATGAGCTGTCAGTAGAGGCGCGTCGTGAGCACAAGGTGCTCGTTATCGGTGGAGGCATGTCGGGTGTGCTCGCGGCCTATCGCTTACAAGAGGCGGGGATTCCCTTTGTTCTCATCGAGAAAAATGCATCTGTTGGCGGCACATGGTTCGAGAATCGATATCCCGGTGCCAGGGTGGATGTAGGAAATCATCTCTATTGCTACTCCTTCGAGCCCGCTCATCATTGGTCAGAGTATTTCTCACAACAGGGTGAGCTGCAGCAGTATTTTGAAGGAGTAGTGAGCAATCATCGATTGCAGGATCATATCCGTTTCAGCACAGAAGTTACGCAGGTTGTTTTCGATGAGGACAGTAAGCTTTGGGCGGTGAATACTGTCGATAAGGACGGTAGGAAAGAGCAATACGTGGTGAACTCAGTGATCAGCGCTGTAGGCCAGTTAAATCGCCCCATCTATCCTGATATACCGGGTATAGAGTCCTTCAATGGTCAATGGTGTCACTCAGCGAACTGGGATGACGGTATCGATTGCACTGACAAAACGGTGGTTGTCATTGGTTCAGGTGCCAGCGCCTTCCAGATGGTGCCTGCAATCGCAGAAAGCGTGGCTCACATGACCGTATTCCAGCGCTCGGCGCCATGGATGTTTGAGAATCCGATTTACCATGACAAGGTGCCGCAAGGTAAAAAGTGGTGTCTTCAACATTTGCCATTCTATACGCGCTGGTTTCGCTTTCTCATCTTCTGGCCGGCCTGCGACGGTGCCTATGACACGGTGTTTATTGATCAAGACTGGCCTCATCAGGATCGGTCAATCAACGCGATGAACGACATGGTGTATGACATGTTTGCAGAGTATATAAAGGGGCAGGTAGGAGATGATAAAGACTTGCTCGCAAAAGTGATTCCGGATTATGCCCCGATGGGAAAACGCACACTACAAGACAATGGTAGCTGGTTGTCGGCGCTCAAGCGTGACAATATCGATCTCGTCACCTCGGGGGTTGTCAGCGTTAGTGAGGATGGCGTTACTGCCGAGGATGGCGTGTTTTATCCTGCAGATATCATTCTTTACGCGACGGGGTTCGAAACTGACCGGTTCCTGTGGCCGATGGAGATTCGGGGTAGGGGCGGTGTTACCTTGTCAGACCAATGGGGGATAGAGCCGGCGGCCTACCTTGGGATTACCGTGCCGAACTTTCCGAATTTCTACTGCATGTATGGCCCAGGCACTAATCTAGCCTTTGGCGGTAGCCTCATTTTCAATGGCGAATGTCAGATTCGTTATATTATGGAGTGCCTGAAAGCCCATATTCAGTCTGGCGAGCAAACCATGGAATGTAAGGAAGACGTATTTGCCGACTACGACAGACGATTCCGCGAGCTGCATGCGCAGTTAGTCTGGGAGCACGATTCTATCAAGACGAGCTTTTACCAAAACGCAGAGGGCAAGGTAACCCTGCTGTGGCCCTGGAAAATACTTGATATGTGGCGCTGGACCAAGCAGGTCAACAAAGACGATTACTGTTTTAGCGGTTAGCAGACTTTTACGAGTGACAGTGTGAGGAAATTGTATGTCCAACCTGAATAATAAAGTGGCGATTATCACAGGCGCTGCCTCCGGTATTGGGCTGGCCTGTGCCCGACGTTACGCGCAGGAGGGGGCGATCATCATTGGTTTGGATCGCAACCGGACAGACGCCTGGAGTAGTTTTGAGGCAGCGACTGACGCCTGTCGTTTTCATCAGGCAGATGTCACGGATGCCGACGCTATCAATGCTGCAGCGGCCAAAACAGTCGAGGAGTTTGGGCGCATCGATATCCTGCTTACAGCTGCAGGTATTGGAGAGGCCGGTCCAGTCAATATGTTGGATGAAGACACCTGGGATCGTGTGATCAATGTGAATCTCAAGGGTACTTTTCTCTCCATCAAGGCAGTTTTGGACACCATGATGGCACAGCGCTCTGGCAGTATTGTGACGGTCGCCAGCGTGGAGGGGCTCAATGGCACCGAGGGTGGGAGCGCTTACAATGCGTCAAAAGGCGGCGTCGTTATGTTGACTAAAAATATTGCCATCGATTATGGGCGTCTGGGGATTCGTTGTAACAGCATTTGTCCTGGCTTTATTGACACACCCTTGCTGCACGAGGTGATGGGTGCCATGCCCGACTTTAAGAAAGACGTCGAACGGGAAACTAAAATGGGACGTTTCGGCAAGCCAGAGGAAATCGCGGGCGCGGCCTGTTTCTTGGCATCGGATGATGCTTCTTTCGTGACGGGTCATAGTTTGGTGGTAGATGGCGGCTACACGGCAGGGCACAGTCACGGTATCGTCGAGTTGATGGGGCTGGTGTAGCCAGCGTGGCTACAGTGCGCGCGGAGTTTGTGTTATATGTCTGAGCAGTTCGACCTTCAGCGATTTGTGGATGCGCAAAAAACGGTAGTTGACGTCGTATTTGCTGAGTTGGCTGCCGGCCGCAAGCAAACCGACTGGATGTGGTTCGTATTCCCGCCGTTGGCTGGCGTGTTCGAGGATGATATGGCGAGGCGGTATGCGATATCGGGCCTTGATGAGGCCAGAGCCTACCTCGCGCACCCTTTACTGGGCGCGAGGCTCGAGGAATGCTGCCGTTTACTGCTCGACAGCGGGGGTGCGACCGCCGAATCTATCCTGGGCTCAAGTGATGCGCTCGGACTACGTGCCTGCATGACACTGTTTGGACAGCTGCATTATGAGGGCGTCTTTGACGAGGTTCTGGCGGCTTACTTCGATGGCCTCCAGGATGCGACTACGCTGGAAATTTTGGCAGGCTCGATGCAGGAGTGAAGGCCTCCAGCGCGCGCGTTCCGCGATGCATGGCTAGCGCGCCACCCCTGCATGGGCATGCTTTTCTATCTGCCAAGGATAGAGCGCGCTACCAGTTCCTGCATGATCTCTGACGTACCACCGTAAATCCTTTGTATTCGCGCGTCTGCATAGAAGCGCGAAATCGGGTATTCGGTGGTATAGCCATAGCCGCCAAACAACTGTAAGCACTGATCGATGGTCTTACACTGCATTTCAGTACTTGCATATTTCAACATGGCCGCATCTTCAGGTGTCAGTTCTTCGCGTGTGTACGCGTCTGCGCATTTTTCATAAAACGCTCGGTTTATTGCAATGTCGGTTTTTACATCGGCCATTGTGAAGCGGGTGTTCTGAAAGCTCGCTACTGTTTGCCCGAAGGCCTTGCGCTCTTTTACGTAGTCGATGGTGATTTCCATTGCTCCCTCCGCCGCCGCGATGGCCTGTGCGGCGATGCCAAGGCGCTCCCGTGGAAGCTCCTTCATCATGATGACAAAACCCTTGTTGAGTTCGCCCAGCAGCGCGTTGGCAGGGAGGCGTATGTCCTGGAAGAACAACTCGGCAGTATCCGATGTATGCTGTCCCAGTTTCTCGATTTTCTTGCCTCGATCGAACCCAGGTAGGGTGGTGTCCACCAGGAATAGTGAGGTTCCCTTGGCGCCCTTGCCGGGATCGGTAATTGCGGCAACGATGACAAGGTCTGCGAGCATGCCATTAGTGATGAATATCTTGGAGCCGTTGAGTACCCATTCATCGCCATCTTGAACTGCGTTAGTGCGAATAGACTGCACGTCAGAGCCTGCGCCGGGTTCTGTCATGGCTAAGGCCCCCAGCGCTTCGCCGGAGACCATTTTGTGCAACCACTGCTGCTTTTGTTCTTCTGTTCCAAAGTGTTCGATGTAGGGCGCTACGATATTGCTGTGTATGCTGTAGCCTGTCGCGATTCCGCCAAAGCCCATATGCGACAGTTCCTCGATAACTGAAAACGTCACCTGTGGCGATGTCTCCGCTGCACCGTAAGCTTCGGGGAGGTCCGGGCAGAGCAGGCCAGCCTCACCAAGCTTGTTCCAAAGAGAACGTGGAACAATGTGTTGCTGTTCCCACTCTTCGATATGCGGTGCGATTTCTTGTTCGAGAGCTCGTCGCGTCATATCGCGAAACAAGGTCATTTCTTGGTGATCCATACAGGGGCTCCAGCAGCGCTTCAGGGGGCGCTATTGTGCGCAATTTCCCCCGCTGAAACAATGCGGTGAAGAGACGGGGTTCTCGGCCGGACGCGCAGAAGAAAACCGCCCGGTATCTGAGTAGTGCAAATAACTGCATAGCACGCTTTGAGGTGCTGGCCAGCTCGCGTGAGAGTGCTTACACTGTCGCTTCTTTATCAAATAAGCTAGCGGGAGAATGTGCATGCGCGAGTACAAGCAGTTTTACATCAACGGGCAGTGGG
>JAAENL010000407.1 GCA_024224435.1 Halieaceae bacterium | reverse complement strand
GCCTCAGCAAGGAGTATGAAATCTTACCTGAAACAAGCGAAGCCATGATATATGCGGCAATGATTCACATCATGACTCGACGGCTCGCCCGCTCAACTGTAATTCGGGCGCCGTAAAACCATTTTTCAAACACTTTCTTAGGGCGAAACAGCCTGCTATCTTGCCGCTACTGCACAAGATACTACAGACAGTCCCCCACCGGATCGTCAATCCAAGCCAAAGGCAAGTACAGGAGGCAGCACGTTACACCGTCCTCAAAGACGCCCCAATAGTGGCGGCTGCCAAGGCAGCTGGCGTAGATTACTTAGTGAGTCTCGACCGCAAACATCTGGTTGATGCTCCGCAGGTGGCCGTTGGATCAGGGTTGAATATCGTGTTACCCTCCCAACTGCTTCCAGTTATTAGAAAAACCTGAGCAACGCTACGGGCTTACACTGAGTGATCCTGCAGCAATACGAACCCGGAACATAAGCAGCGACAACGCCAGTAGCGGGCGCGCACCCGACCTTGTCGGGGCAATAATCTCTGGCGTATCAAAGCGCCAGAGTCTATTGAGCGCCTCACGGCTTCGCTGTTATTCTAAACAGTGAGGCCGTGTTTTCTTTGCCCGCCACAAACCAGATTGGTTCATGCAGCCAATCCCCTGCCAATTTCTCCGTCGTCGTAAACCAGAACAAACTCCGACCATCAGCTTGTTCCGTGGCTTTTTTGAGATTACGTAGCCGCCGCATCGAAGTCGTCACCGTCAGTATCCGCAGACTGTGCATGCCAAAACGTTTTTCATAATGCCCATCTCGCTTGTAGATACGATAGGCTCGCACTTTATCTTTGAAACGACGTAGCGCCATCGTGCCCATGTCCATTTCCAGAAAGAAGCCGTTGCGTTTCTCACAGATTTTGTACTCGAAAAAGGCGTCGGGCGTGACGGGCAGATGGCGTCGTCGTTTCCCCGGTGCCGGCACTCGCTCCCGCATTTTTATGATCTCTCGCTCATCCAGCCAGCACATAATTTTATGTCCATGTTGTTGCGTCGCCTGCGTCATGGCAATACGCACATCATTGAGGTGTAGTGTGTGCTGCAGGAAAAGGAGCGACGCCTGCGCCTCCTTTTTGTTCCATAGCACCTTTGATGGAGGAATGCCCTGTTCCAAGGCAATGAGTTCTATGCCCTGCCGGTCGAGGGCGTAGATGGCTTGGGGGCTGCCTTCACCCATACGGACAGGTGGTAGGATGCGCTGCAGGAAGCCATGCTGGTAGAGATGCTGCAAGCGGCGATTGGTCGTATTGCGGCTGGGGAAGAACAGCGTTTGGATTTGGTCACGGCGCAGCAGCCGATAGCGCCATACAGCCTGAATGATCTGTCGATCACGGTCGGTGATTTCCATCTTCGGTGGTACCGCTACACGGTGGTGTACAGGCATCCTTTCTTTGACTTGGTTCGATTTCGTCGATCCGTTTTTCATAAGCAGCAAACCTTTCATAAGACGAAGCGCATCCCAATGTTGGCGCGCCAGCGCCTTCCGCTTAAGCGGCGACGGGGCAAAGGGGTCAGGGGAAAGGCCCCTCGCCGCGCGGTGTCGGCGAAAGCCGACTGCCCGCGTTTGCCCGCAGGCCGCAAGGCCCAGTGGCGACGTGCCTGCGAGGACGCAGGTCTCGCTGGTGCCGAGATCGGCGTGATTGGTAGTGCCGGCAGACGGGTGCCCGTCTGTAGGCACTACTTAAAGAACGCGCGACCAAAGGCGGGCAGTCGGGTTTTGGGCAGGCAGCCGCCATCGCCCAAAGTCCGACACCGCCGGGATTTCCCGATTGGGGGGTTCTTGGCGTCACAAAGGGACAGTCAAGAAGCCTCCGTTGAGGGAAAGCCCAATTCCCCTGCAGGAAGGTGGGGCTCGATGCCCCGCCTTCCTGAACTTGCCTGCTGTTGCTAATAACCACAGCCATAACTACACCCTATCGCAATGTCGTAACCCGTTTTGTAAAATCTCGAAGATCGAATCTTGGCTGCTTCACCGCCACTTGTGGATTAGGGATCTTCTGCTTTCTCAATAGCCGGTCAAATAGATGTGCCCGAATCTTTTCCTTCACGGCTTTGTAGGCTCCGATCTTGCCCACACCTTGCCCTATACAGTTGGGTAATTCCAGGCAGTAACCCCGCCAGCCGCCTGTGATCGGTTCCAAAACAACAGTATAGGTTCGGACGTATTTACTCATATCGTGTTGCTAACAATTTTGGGCCAGCCGTAAAGCAATGTCGGGGACTGCGGTTGCCCTTCAGATGATCCGGCTATCCACTTAAGCCGAGACACTCTACTTTCGCAATACCGCAAAAGTCGGCAGGTAAACCCTTATTTTACAGGTAATTCGTCCTTTCGT
>JAAENL010000406.1 GCA_024224435.1 Halieaceae bacterium | reverse complement strand
GTGAGTCCAGTAGGTAGGACTACACTTGAACTGGGTCAGCGAAAATAACTCTGTTTGAAAGCAATCAGTCCATAGAAACCCTTTAGTTGAAGCCTATAATTAGCCTGAAACCCAGGTGTTTTCTGAGCGACATGCTGAAAAAAGAAGTAAAAAATGAACTCCCAGTTCAAGTGCGGTGCTACCGTCCAGTATACTCTCACGGTTATCCATTAATAAGTTTTGGTTCAACAGGATTTCGTGTGGTCCTAGAAAAAACGTGTTGCGTATTGCGTGTTACGTGATGTTTTTGCTGACGAAACACACCTTTCTAAGAGGAGCCACGCAAAGTCCCAAAGAGCCTAAGTTTTTAACCGAGACACACTTAATACATCGTTAACGAAGTAATCCAAATATATCATTGCGAACGAAGTGAAGCAATCCCCAAGGTTCTTGAGCGCATTTTACAGACATGGGGATTGCTTCGTCGTAAAAGACACTCCTCGCAAAGACAGAAAGCTTATTTAACGCTGTACTTAAGACTCCTCTGGAAAAAGGTCTAGATAAGCAGTGAAGGCCGAGATAACAGCAAATAGGGTGGGGTTTAGACGCGCTTTTCCCCAACCGTGTGTTTCCACGTCAAACCCTTTGTTTTCCTCTGCGATCTCTGTAGAACTTAATGTTCTCACTTTGTGCATTATAAGCATTTTTTAGCGGACTCTTCAGTTTGGCTTATGATACATAGTCAGTGTATACTGACGTGGAGATTGAGGCAAGGTGAAAGCTATTGGCCTGGCGTTTGGTTGCTCTGGAAGGGAAACAATTACAGTTGGTCAGCCAGTCTATTCATATGTCGTTCATCAGCACAGCGTAACACTTTCAATCGTGCGAGGTACCCGAATGTTGAACTCCCGCCACCACCGTTCACTCATCATTATTGGCGCCATCCTTCTCCTTGGCATCGCCTTACTCTCGCCGATTTCAATACAGTTGCTACAAGCGGCCGAGTCGGATCAATCTGATATACAGACTGTCTGGCAGCGTGTGCACCAATCGGGCGCCTACAACTTCAGCGCCCAGGTGACGCAAACGTTGACGCCCCAATCGACGGTTGCCAATGCCGGTCGCTCAGAAAAAGAGACGACTCTTTTTCTGGAAGGACAGACCGATCTGGCGGCGGACTCGTTGATCCTGAGCCTCTGGTCCAACGGCGGCAGCGTGCTCGCACCCGAATCAGGCGTGCAAATCAAGGTGGAGGGGGACAAGGCCTATAGCCGTCAGGGAGACGGCGAGTGGAAGGAAACGGATAACTTCACCGGTCTCTTCGCGCCCGGCGGTGATTTCCTGGCCTATGTACGCTCGGCCGACAATGTGATCCGCCATGCTCCCGAACGACTCAGCACGGTCGCCGGCGACGTCCTTGTCACCCGCTATTCCTTTGATATCAATGGCCGCCATCTGGCCGAACAGGTGCGCGAACAGATGATGGCGGAGGCGACGGGCGACGGCCTGCCACCCAATGTTGCGATTGAGTTGCCCCGCACCTATGTGGATATGACCGGGCAGGGCGAGCTCTGGGTCGGCGAAGATGGACTGCCGCTGCGCCAGAAATTCGAGCTGCAGTTCCCGGAACGGGCCGACAACTATCTGCCCACGGCACACGCAACAGTGGATTTCTCCGACTTCAACCCCCTGCCTCCGGCCACATTCTCCGGACAGGCAATCGGGATGGTGACCACCGTAGCAAAAACCGCGAGCAGCCCGGAGACGACGTTACCGATAACCGCGGCAACGCTGGCTCTGGTGCTGGCCGCGGCGCTGATCATACACCGGCGCTCCCGGCGCGTCTACGCGACGGTCGCCTTGAGCGTCGTTCTCGCTATGGTGGTGGCGCCGTTGTTGAATAGCAATCGGGTGGTGGCGTACAGCGTCCGTCAGGAGGAGCGGCAGACCCAAGAGCAGGCAAAAACCGATGGGCGCGAGGCCCAGGCCGAGTTGGAAGCGGAGCTGCTCAAACCTTCGTTCGATCCAAATGCCGATCCGTTAATGCGGGTGCAGGGGCAGCTCGAACTCGCCGCCTCCAACGACCTGATGGCATCCAATGACCTGGCTGCATCTAACAGCAACAGCAAATATTTCGACCCCGTGTGCGAAAGCGACCCTGAGGGGGACATCGACAGCGACCAGCTCACGAACTTGCAGGAATGCATCCTGGGCACGCTGCCCGAAGTAGCCGACACCGATGGCGATAATCTGAATGACGGCGTCGAGGTGGCGGGCGTCGTCCTCACCGGGATTGATGGCGTCAACCGCACCTGGTACACCGATCCCCTCCAGCAAGATAGCAACATCGACGGCATCTCCGACGGCCGCGAGTGGCTCATGGACGCCAACAATGATGGCTCGCCCGACGACAGCGACGGGGATGGCGAGCCCGACATGTGGGATCAGGACAATGACGGCGATGGCGTGCCCGACGATCTGGACCTCTCGCCCTATTCCAACACCAAGGACGCGACCGCGTTCAGCGGTGATAATCCCTTTCAACTGGTCGTGGATGGATTACAGAGCAACGAGCTTGTGAAGGTCGAGTTTCAGTTGAGCCCGACCGAGGCCGACCATCTCTGGTACACCCAGAACGTGCTCGACTGGCCGGATGACGATCTGCAAGGCCCGATCCAGGATTCCGACGGCGCCACCTTCTTTGATGTGGACCCCACCCTTTCCGCCAACCCCAACGACAACGGCGATATGCGTCTCATCCCCATGATGGAGATCGAGATCACAGGCTCGCCGGACAACTTGCCCAGCCAGGACATATTGAGCGATTTCGGCATCTCCATCCAAGAGACCGCCGAAAACGTCCAGACCGCTTATGTGCCCCTACAATTAGTGACCGACGGCACTGGTGAAAAAAATGTGGCCTTCTATGGCCGTATGTTCTACCAACCCACCGCCGCCTGGGGCGACGCCCAGCCCGTGCGTCTTGTCTGGCTGGTGCAGGCGCTGACCGACCAGTGCGAAAGCTATGAGAACAACATCTGTTCCAGTTACAGCACACTCAACGATCTTCAGGTCATCCAAAGCTACGACGATGATTGGTTTCTGACCGGCTTCCATGTGACCGAAGAGCATAGCGCAGACATGGACATCATCGTTGAGGACCCCATCGCGACCGCAGCCATTGTCGCGGACTATGACAAGCCCTTTTACATGGATACGCTCTACGGCCTGCTCTATGGTCTGGACAACACCTTCCTGGCCGGCAGCGACTGCGACAGCATCGACGGAACCGGGGAGTGCGTCGGTGACGGCCAACGCGATATCAACGTCACCGAGATCACCCGCCGTTTCAATCATGAGACCAATGGCGGCGTCAGCGATGAAGAGCGTTGGAATCTGCCCAACGTGCTCGATGTACAGCAGAAGAGCTATGAATCCATCGATCTTGCTATGATGGATACGACCATCACCCAGACGGTTCAGATTCTCGACAGCACCTTCACCAGCGCCTGGTCGGCTAGCGAACCGATCACGCCCACGATCATGTACGCCTATGAACAGACATACCGTTCGTTGAATCTGGATGAGACTTTGACGGGAAGCGGCAACCTGAACTGGGCCGGGAATAATCTGGCCGTCAACATGCCATCAAGCGGCGCGGATGCGGTGGAAGTCCAAACCATGGCATCGGTGAAATGGGCCCCCTATGCCTATGACAGTGCCACAGGCTGGGATATGGCCGATCTCCAGGACTATTACGACGACCTGAGCGCACAACTCGGCAGTAGCTTTGACCATGTCACTGACCCCCAAGAGGCCGACACCTACCAGACCATGGCTCAGTTGCTCTATGTCACCATCTATAGCGGTGATAACAATATCGTACAGATCGGCGATATCGACCTGAACGCGGACTATGAGCAGGCGGACCAAACCCTGGCCGTCACTCTTGCCGTCGATGCTGGCAGGATCTTGAGAACGACCATGAGTAGCTATTACACTTACTCAACCCAACTGGCGCAAATTGCCGAGACAATCGAAGCGAGTGGAGATGAGGCGACCGCGTCAGCCGTGGTCTCACAATTCATTTACCAAGAGACCTACAAGTACTTCACGACTGCAAGCGGGGCCGCCCAATTGGCTTTCGTTGCCGTCATCGCAATCGTCGCCGCGGTCGCCCTCTTTGCCACATACGTTCTCCATGACACCAGCGCGGCCTGGAGCATCACCGCCGCGGTGAGCGTTGGCATTCTTACAACGATCTTTTCGGTCGTTAAACCGATCCAGAAGACAGTTTCGCTGGTCCAGGCGCTGGTCGAACTCGGCGAAGAGACCACCGTCGCTTCGGCGCTCTTCACAACGTTGACCAGCAGTTCAGAACTGATCAAAAGCTCGCGCGCCGCGGGTCTTGTGGGTCTTGTCATCGCCATTGCCATCTCCATAGGCATCTTCCTTTACGTGGTCGGCAGCGGCAAAGTTCATGCCGGCACCATAGCCTTCAATGGACTGATCGCGGCCACAATCGCGGCCATCATCGTCGCCGTGTTGTTCTATGTGCTGTCACTCTCGCTCGTTGGCTCAATCCTGGTCGGGATCATCGCCGTCATCGACATTATTCTGCTACTACTTGGCACAGGCTGGTCGATTACAGGCTGGCTGACAACGGCCATCGCCGGCGTCATCTACCAGTTCAAATTATTAGAAGATGTCGACGTTCAAGCCGGAGATCTGAACATGACGCTGGTCGATGAAAACGCCGGTTTGCTCGCCGGCAATCAGATGGCCTATGACCTTCCAATTACAACCACTCTCTCCAGCAAGAGTGGCAAGATCGCGTCCAACAGCCTGATCTATGATCTGAGCGAGAATGAGAAGAAACTCTCGACCAAGATCGGTGACCGCGTGTCAGAGTGGACCTTGAGCGAGGGCGCCAAAAAGCATCATGCTACAGTCGTCGATACGCCGGCGCTCACGGCCATGCTCTCTGCCGGCGTCAACACCCGCACCCCCCTTGTACTCAATTCGGCCTATGCACTGCTCGGCCAGTCATGTTGGGTGGGGTTCTGCACAAGCAAGACTATCAAAGGCGCCAGCTCAGATGATCTCGGGGTGGCGATCGTGCTCGACGTGCTGCCGGCAACCTTGACCGAATTTGTCGATGTGACAGCATGGGCCGGCGGTGAAGTACGCTTCGCCGACGCCGACGGCGATGGCCTGCTACCCTTTGACGAGGGTGGCGTGGACCCGGACCCGACGACCTGGGATGCGGATGGCGATAACCTCGCCGATGACTATGAATTGACTATTCGTGGCAAGACAAGCGCCGAGGGCGGTGAGGACCTGGATCCTCTTCTCGCCGACACCGACGGCGACACGATTCCCGATGATGAGGAGTTGCGCCTTGGCGCCAATCCCGGCAACGCCGACACCGATGGCGATGGCCTCAGCGACGTGGCCGAAATCGCCCCGGCCGGCGGCTGGTTCCTGGCCTACGCATCCGACAAGTTCACGCGCGTGTGGAGCGATCCCTTGCAGGCTGACAATGATGGAGATGGCATGTCGGACCTCTTCGAGCGCACCCAGGACACCTGTCCTGACTGCGCACCCTGGGCGGACCCGGCCAACCCGCTGGTCTACAGCCCCAATGTCTGGAACGAATCGCCGGTCGCCCTTTATGTTGGTAACGACACGAGCAATGATATTGTGCAACCGGGGGCGACGATCATTTACACGACGACCACCGCCAATAACCTGAGCAACGCCCAAAGTTTGGTGGGCGAACTTGCCCTCGAATTGCCAGCCGGTTTCTCGGGCGCGCCCCTGGCAGCCGGTGTGGACGTGGAGAGCGGCAATAGTGAATCGCTGGTCAGTCAGTTGACGGTTGACACAGCTCAGTCCGGGCCGTACGTGCTGGCCAGCACCATGGACCTGACCGATCTCGATGCAACGGTCTGGAGTTGGGATCCGCCGCAGTCGACGAGCGCCGCTACCGTCACCAACAAGGCCAACGACCCGGCTATTGCCAGTGTAAGTGGCTGGAGTGAGCCATATGTGGTCGTCATGAACGAGACCGTAAACACTGGCTACCACAGCATCACAGGCTACGCCACTGCCGCTGATGGCGCGATTGGCGACGCTCAAACTATCGCTTCCCTTCCACCGGCGTATCTGTTCACCGCGCCTGACATCGCCTGCGATGATGCCGGCGTTTGCCTCGTCGTGTGGGGCGCAAATGTAGACCTCATCGACCAGGCCGTTATCTATGCCGTGCGGCTGCAGAAGGGCCTGAAAAATCCAAGTCTGCTCACGATCTGGGCGGCGGAAGTTCCCGGTGAAAGCGTCACTGCGCCGGTTGTCGCCAGCGATGGCGATGACTTCATGGCCACCTGGGCCCGTTCGACAAGCTCAGGGCAGCCCCAACTCTGGGTGCAGGCGGTCAACAACGACGGCAGCGTGACCGAGGACGCACAGAGCCTTGCTGCTCCCGCCGCCGATCTCGCCGGCGTCACAATCGAGTGGGATGGCATCGACTATGCCGCCATCTGGCGCAACGGCGCCAACCTGCACCACGCCGATGTGAGTGCAACAGGCCAGGTGAGCGGCGAGACGATCATCGGTGATGGCGCGGGCTGGCCGGACGCCGATGGCGGTGAACAGGCGCCGGAGATGGCCTTCGACCACATCAGCCAGCAGGCCCTCCTTCTCTACCGCGCTGATGTGTCCGGCAACGCCCAACTCCAGGCTCGACGGCTCAACGTAGCGTCGGTGTCGGCGCCCATCGTGCTCGAAACCGACGCCCTCCTCAACAGCAACGGCGTGAAGACTGCGCTCTGTGAAGATCCCAAGAACGGCGGATGGGTCGCGGCCTGGGCCTTGCCTGGCCAGGATTTGATCGCCACCCAGGCCGTGGGACCGAATGGCAGCCTGCGAGGCGCCACAGAGTATGTCACAAGCGCCGCCGATTCGGGGATCGCCCTGGCTTGCAGCACACCGCGGCCGGTGATGGACCTGGAATTTGAAGAATTGGAAAACGCCACCAAATTCGCCGATTCCTCCGGCCTTGGCAATGATGTCACCTGCCAGGCCGCCCAATGCCCGCGTTCAGGGCTGGGTGGGAAATTTGGCAACGGCGTACTCTTTGATGGTGTGGATAATTTCCTGGATTCCAATGCCCCGATCGTCGAATTGGGGAAGGGGGACTTCACCATCGGCGCCTGGATGAAAACTGACGCCACCGGCGCAACGCGGGAGGTCGCGATTATGACAAAGAGCGACGGCGACGCCATCTGGGAAGCCGGCGAGAAAAGCTTTTACCTGGATGATTCAGGGCAACCCAACTTCGTTGGATGGGGCAATGATTTCATCCGCAGCAACGTGGCCGTCAACGATGGTCTCTGGCATCACGTTGTGGTTGTGTGGGATTATAATGGCGGCGGCGCCGGTGGTGTGGGCAGGATGTATGTGGATGGGGTTAATGCGACTGCCGGCTCCACGAATTACCAGGCCATTAATAGCGACAATGCAGGGGACACCCTGAAGATCGCTCGCCCCAATTACGGCGAAGCGCCAAATTTCTTCTCGGGAATAATGGATGAGATCGAGGTGCACAACCGCGCCCTCACCGGCGCAGAAGTCAACGACGTCTTCGAAGCGGCAGTGGCCATCTACGATCTGAATGAAGTCGCCGGCTCGACAACCTTTGTCAACGCCGCCAACAACGGCTTCGACGCCACCTGTTCCGGCAATAGCTGTCCGACCATGGGCGTGCCGGGCATGGTTTACACCGCCGCCCAGTTCGACGGCGTGGATGATTTTATGCAGGTCGAACCGATCAAACGCGAACTTGCCAGCTATGTCTATGACTTCGAGCCCGGGACCGGCCAGGGATGGAACAAGACCCGAACCGACATTGGGACGCGTAATAGCAACAGTACGACATTCCTGGGACCGTTCAATGTCAGTGACGGAAATGTGACATTAAACCTGGGTAGCCTACCCACCCATGACACAATCGAGGTGACATTCGATCTCTATATACTTGGAGCCTGGGAAGGAAACAGCACCATCACCGGACCCCATGATTGGGAATGGGGCTACGACGGCAAGAAGGCGCTGCGCTCGAACTTTTCCAACATAGACCCCAACGCCATTGGTTTCTACCAACTATATCCGGCCCAGTCATGGAAGCTCTCCGGCATCAAACTTTATGGAAACAAGGACTGCACATCGGGTGAATTGCTCGTCACCGCCGATATCCCCCATTTGGGTGACACATCCATGGGCAATAACAATGTGGGTTGCTATAAAAAACCCACCGATACGGTTGCCATCCTCTACAAAGATGGCGCCTATGGCGGCAACTCCTGGATCGTCGATCCAAAACGAACAGCATTCCCGGATATCCCCAATAACGACCTTTCATCTGTTCGGGTCTGGTCCGCGGCCAACACGCCCAGGAGTGGCGCGCTGGGCGATACGCTCGCAGCCACTGGTTTTGGCAGCGATAACACGGTCTATCGCATCACAAAGACGCTATCTGGCCACACGAGCGCCTCATTAAAACTCTACTTCAAAGGGCTAACGGGGCCCCAGTGGGGGCTGGACAATGTGATTGTCTCCGTGCAAAGTGATGGTGGCAGCCTGCCCCTGACCAATGCTTCATTCACACTCTCGGCCTGGGCGCAACGGGCGCAAAGCGGGCGGGGCGATATATTATTGTCACAGGGGGCCGCGTCCAACAACAAGGGCTTGCAGTTCGGTTTCCGCACAGATGATCGCTTCACCTGCGGTTTCTGGAATGATGACCTCAACACATCAGCCGCCTATACCGATACAAATTGGCATCATTGGGCCTGCACCTATGACGCCGCCACCAAGCATCGAACCATCTACCGTGACGGCGTGCAAGTTGCCCAGGACACCGCTTCGGCCAACTACGACGGCTTCGGTTCCACGTTCATCGGCAAAAACCTCAATGATGGATGGAATTTCATGGGCGAAATCGATGAGATGGCTGTCTGGAACGAGGCCCTCACCGCCGAGGATATCGCAGAATTGACCGCAAAGATCAAGGTCGAAGACCAATCGGTGATGACGGCCCTGCTGCCGGCCGCTGATGGCAGCGCCACAGTCGGCCTCAACACGCTGACGCTGCGCGAAAGCACAACTGTGGTGGGCGCCAACACGCAGACCATCACGCGCACGATCACCGTGGACGGCGATGCGCCCGCGATCACCCTCCTCTCCCCGACCAACGGCGACCATGTGCGCGGCCTCGGCATGCTCAGCATCTCGGGCGAGGCCACAGACCCCACGACCTCCATTGAACAGGTGGAAGTGCAGATGGGCGGCGGAGCCTGGGAAGTGGCGGCTGGCACAGAATCCTGGACTCACCTGGTCGCAAACGGCGCCCTCGACGAAGGCGTGCAGACCATTGCGGCCCGCGCCACGGATGCCGCCGGCAACGTCAGCGCTACTGCCACAAACCAGATTATCCTGGACCGCACGCCGCCGGCCGTGGACGTTGCCGAGACGATCCTGCGAACCTGGCGCGACAGCCAGGGCCGTTGGCAAGCGCCGTTTTCCGGCAGTGTGAGTGATCCCACGGTCGGCGGACAGGCGGGCAGCGGGGTTTCAGCGCTGGAGGTGTTGCTGCACAATGAAGATGAACTGGCAGGCAACGGCTGGCAACAGGGAGAACTCTCTGGCGCCGACAGTTGGTCTGTAGACTACATCCTGCCAGGCTTTGGCGCCGAAGGTAACAGCATTGCCAACCCAAGCGGCGCCTATACACTCACCGTGCGGGCGACTGATGGCGTAAACAACCGCACCCCTACGACGGATTATCACACAGCCAGGGTCACCCTGGATGGCGCAGGCCCGGTGATAACGCTGGACTCGCCGCTTACGACAACCATTATCACCACCGCCCTGACCCTGAGCGGCCAAGCAACGGACGTGAGCACGGTCACTGCGGTTGAGGTCAACTTCACCCCAGCCGAGCAGATCGCGGCGCTGAGCGGATCGATCCTGCATTTACCGTTCGATGAGAATGGCTTCACTGAATACTTCCCGGACCAGTCCGGGGCCAATAATGCCGCGGTCTGCGACGGCGCACAATGTCCTACGACGGGTCAGGGCGGTCAGCGAGACCAGGGAGTTCTGTTCCAATCCAATCAACGGCTCGTTCTCGAAGGCGTCGATCTGGTCGACAGTTCGTTTACACTGGCCGCCTGGGCAAAACGATCGCAGAGTGGCCAGTTTGAAGCGTTGATAACGCAGGGTACGACAGAGAGGGACAGGGGTTTGATCTTTGGCTTTGGCGACACCGATCACTTCATGTGCTCCTTCTATTCCAATGACCTCGATACGGACGCAACCTATACTGATTCAGATTGGCATCATTGGGCCTGCACATACGATGCCGACACCCGACAACGAACAATCTACCGCGATGGCGAGCAAGTTGCCCAGGATACAGCCTCTGCCAACTATGCTGGCTCTGGTACGTTATTTATCGGAAAACGATCTGATGATAGTTGGCAATTCGAGGGTACACTAGACGAACTTACTGTCCATGGTCGAACGCTGGCCGCGTATGAGGTTGCCAATCTCTACGCCTATGGTCAAGGTGTGTGGGAATCCGCCTCGATCAGCAACGACACGAATCCCATCTGGAGCTACACCATCCCTGAAGGAGAGGCAGGTCTCGAAGGTATCTTCCAGATCAACGTACGAGGTACCGATTCCCTGGGCAATGTGACGCCCCTGAGTGGACAAAGTGTCTGGCGTGGGGAGATTGACACTCGCCCGCCTCAACTGACTTACAACACGGAAAGTGATGATAACGGCAGCATATCATCTACGAAGTACGAATGTACCAGCAGTGACTTCAACCTCGACCTGGATGCCACTTGCCTGCCTGTTGCACCGGCCACGTTACCTGAATATCGTAGCGGCGATATCACACAAACTACTTATGATGAAGTCAATCTCTGGTATGCCACAGCGATCACGGATACAACCCGACTCTACAGCATCGATGCAGTTCGCGTCTATTCCGGTACGACAGATATCAGCATGTCGCTACAGACATGCGACCGCTACAATCATTGCACCAAAGCCACAGCTCAACCAACGCCTGCACCACTTGCACCAAGAGGCGTTGAGGTAGTGGCGCCCTCTCATGCAACTGTACTGACTTCGCTGAGTCCCATTGTTGTGGCCGGCGATGCGCACGATGACGACGGGTTGCACACCCTGTTTGTCAAGATCAATGGCCATCCGGCCTTGTTCAAGACATGGCCGGACGCGACTGAAACCAGTGCAGCCTGGAACTTTACATGGGCTCCGCCAGACGAAGGCATTTATCAATTCCAACCTGTACTTACAGACAACGAGGGGATGGCGCCGCTCCAGGCTGTGTCAGCCGAACCTGGCGAGTCAACCGCATCGCCGGTGGAAAACAGAGTACTTGAAGGCAATCCTTACATTATCTACCTGCCATTTGTGGAGCGTCCGACCATCCCCCAGAAGATCATTACCGGGACTTCAACGATTCTCTATGTGGATATTGAGCCGCCTACGGTCGAGATCGAGCCAACCGAACTCTCATCACAGCAGGCCCTTGGCGAGCGCATTGTCGAATTGAAAGGCTTCGCCAGCGACGGTGTCCGGCTCCATCGCGTCGATGTCCGCATTGGCGACGGCGCCTGGCAACGTGCAAGACTGTCCCATATCGGTCGCTGGCGGCTTCCGCTGCGTATGCAGCATGCTCCTGATGGCGAGTCCTTTGAGATCACAGCCCGCGCAGAGGATATCGCTGGCCGTACGGCGACACACACCGAGTCTGTTTATATCGACATCGTTAAACCGGCGCCCGGAGAGATTGAACTAGCGTATGTCAACAGCGAGGGCCAGCAGCTACCGATCAAACCAGGCGATTGGCTTAGCGATGCAGCTTCACTCGAATTGACTTGGACCGCAGCTACCGATGGCAGTGGCGATGTCAGTTATGAGATTGGCTTTAGTCCCACTATCATTCCCCAACCGGGCGATCTTACATCTTATGCGACACCTGGCACACACTCGCAATCTGTCGCGGGAACAGAAACCCTGTATGCACACATGCGATTGGTAGACGTGGTTGGCAACACGCGCACAGTGACTTTAGGCCCCTTCCATATCACGTCTGACTGATTGTCAGAGTTTGAACCACGACCCACTAATCCATCTCAAATCCGCCATCTACATTCAACGCCTGGCCGGTAATGTAATCGGCGTCGCTGGAACAGAGGAAGGCAACAGCTCCGGCGATATCTTCCTCTGTGGCAGCGCGTTTTAGCGGTACTTGATTGATAAACGCCGTGACGGCCTGCCCTTGTGGCGCGCCAAACAATCTCGCTCGATCTTTATCAATCTGCTCCCACATGGGCGTGACGACGATGCCGGGACAAATGGCATTGACATTGATACGGTAAGGCGCCAGGGCCAGAGCCGCCGACTGGGTGATGCTGATCACAGCGGCCTTCGAGGCGGCATAATCCGCGGCCAAGGGCCTTCCTCGCCGCCCGGAAATGGAGGAGAAGTTGACGATCTTGCCATAGCTGCCTGCCAGACCCACCAGTTCCTCTTCAGACGGCCCACTGCCCCCTGACATTTCCTCGGCGACCACATCGGCCACACCAACGTTTCGCAAGCTACCGGGCAACTGCCTGATCATCTGTGCGGCCACGGCTTGAATCATAAAAAATACGCCCTTCTGATTCACGTCGATCGTCCTGTCCCACTGCGCTTCGCTCACTTCCATCATCGGCCGGGTACTGACAACGCCCGCATTGTTGACAAGAATATCGATTTGACCCCAAGCTTTGGCGATATCCTCGACCATGCGACGCGCAGCCGAAGGATCTGAGACATCGATCTGGTAGGGCATGGCCTTGCCACCGATGGATTCGATTTCAGCGGCAGCAGCTTGGCCTGTAGCGGCGTTGAACTCTGCAATGATGACCTTTGCACCCTCTTGAGCCAGGCGCAATGCCACACCTTTGCCGATGCCCTGACCTGCACCGGTGACGTTGGCGACTCTGTTTAAAAATCGTTGATTCATTAGTGTGACACCTGTTCTTCAGTGGTGGTTCATGCCAGACGCAACTCGTGGTGCGTGGTGCGTGGTGCGTGGTGCGTGGTGCGTGGTGCGTGGTGCGTGGTGCG
>JAAENL010000405.1 GCA_024224435.1 Halieaceae bacterium | reverse complement strand
CCCTTATTGGCCTGTAATTTCCCGAGATTTTGGTTTGTGGTTTCCACATTTGGAGCGAATCTAAGTGAACTTGTCAGTACCTCATCAACTGCTTACCGCTTGGGAACAGCCCGGTCTTCATAAGTGTTTCTTGCCGCTGATCTTCACGAAGACCTCGTCAATGTGGCTATCATTTCGTTGTAGTCGCTGAAGCCGAATTCGCTCGTAATCTGTTCCTGCCATATTGCGTCCAGTTCCTCCAGAACCGCCTTGCTCAGCTGCCCGCGGGCTTCACCGGTTTGCCCAGTCCGCACTTTTGATGAATCACTGTCCTTCGGCAGGCCGGCCACCGCAACGCTCCGTTCCCTCATCAGCTTATCGTCGAAGCGGTCTTTGTGTGCCTGCATGAAAGGCAACGAGGCGTTGTTTTCGGTGATCGCCAGTAATTCATCATTGAGCTCAATCTCCATGAATGCCGCTATTCTCTGAATGGTACTGGTCAGGTCATCTTTCATGTGCTCATAGGCGAGGAACAGGACATCGGGATCGTTACTGCGCAACCACCAGGACTTCAGGTGTGACCAATAGTCACCAGGTCCCCCTGTAGCCGCTTTGCCTGCCTTGACGAAGACACCCATGACAAAGTCGTCCAGGGAAATTGCCCCGGGTTCGATGAACCACCCTTCCATAAACTTGTACATGGACAGAAGGGCGTCCCGAGGGTCACGACAGGAATTGATATATCTCCCTCCCTTCGGCACAAGGTAGGCCTCCAGATGGCTTTTGAATATCCGTGGGCTGGCCCCCTGGGGGGCGTCCAGGTCCAGTCCGAGATCTGTCGAGGTTTCAATCCAGGGCGCCACGCGGCTGATGTCGTCGAAGTCCATGTCCCCGCGAGTGCGCAGTGTGTGGGCAATCTGCTGTAGCCAGGTGGTGCCGCTTTTGCCAAACGGGGTCACCACGCAGTCAGTGGGGCCGAGCGTCAGGTTGAGGCCCTTCCCAATACCTTCCGGCGTAATCATGAGCCCCATAATAGCCTGGAATGACTCAACGCTCGTTGCGCGACCGGAGGGTGCGCGGCCCTCGAAATCTGAATTTGTCATGGAGTGCCCCGGGGTTATGAGTTAAGCGAGTCCACATTAATGGAATCGCAACGGCCCGTCATTAGCAAGTATCAAGTACGGGTAACGCCGGCGAAGCGGGGCAGCGGGCATAAGCAGACACCCCACCGGGACGGGACAACACAGGTAGCCTTCGACCCACTAGATTTCATTGCACGATTGGCGGCGCTAGTGCCTCAACCAAGAATCAATCTCACCCGCTATCACGGCGTCCTAGTTCCGAATCACCGCTGGCGAGGGATGGCCAAACTAGCCAAACGCGGCAAAGGAGTGAAACGAATCGCCAATACTGAAGCTCGCTCACCCGCTGAAAGGCACGTCGCGATGTCCTGGGCCCAGCGACTCAAGCGCGTATTCAATATCGATATTGAAGTTTGTGGTCGCTGCGGTGG
>JAAENL010000404.1 GCA_024224435.1 Halieaceae bacterium | reverse complement strand
TCGACTCCCTGCTCATAAAGCCGGCCGGCACGCACCACGAGGCGCCGCAAACTTTCAGCCGAAGGGCGCAATTTGCGAGAGGGGTGGATCTGGTATCCAAGGAAATCAAAGCCTTTGTCGATACGACCGACAAAGCGCTTTTCTTGATGCAGGCAAAGGCCCAGCGACTCTATCACCTCGATAAGGCCGCGGATAGCTGCCCGCAAGTGCCACCGGGTTTTCGCCAAGATGACGATGTCGTCCATGTAGCGAACATAGTGAATCTTTCCGCTAACCACATGGCGGTGCATGGCCGCATCCAACGGCAGCAGATAGAGGGCCCCCAGCAAGGGTGAGATGGCTCCTCCCGCCACCATGCCACGACCGGTGTGGTTCAGGTCCGGCGGATCGAGGTATTGTCGCACCAGGCGATGGAGGGTCTCGTCCACGCCCGCCTCGTCGAGCAGGCCCATGAGAGTCTCGTGCCGCATGGAGTTGTAGTAGGAAGCGATATCGAAGCGGGCCACAAAGCGGAAAGCGCCTGCACGTCTTACAAGCTCTCTGACTGCCCCCTTGACCCCGCCGCGGCCTTTGACGTGTCTACAATGGGGGCTCGGGACATTCTTGAGCCGATCTCGAAGTATGCACAGAGACAGAGACAGGAGCCCTCGACTTCGGGGACTCCACCGGGCAAAGCATCGCCCATCTTCGTGCCGGAGCCCCAGCAGCCGGAGCCGCACGTGGCGCGGCAAGCGAAGGCCGGGGTTTTGATCCGGCCCCCACGTTAAGGCAGTCCGACGACATCACCATGCTGGCACTTCGTTACACCGCAGCGGAGTAGATCTAACCGTATCAACCCTGCGAAAAGGCGGATGCGACCCCTATCTTTGCCCTATGATTTCCTTTGTTTCTTGCGCCAATGTTCTCCTGAGTTTGTATCTTTCGGCATAGTGCGTCCCTGAAAAAGCAAGTTCTTATCATGCATATGTCTACCTATGAATACAATGTACAGCTGAGATTGAAACGGCTTCTGAGCATTGCCACTGTTTTGCATGTGGGTGCCCATCCCGATGACGAAGACATCGGGACCATGTTCTACTTAACACGCAAACGTTACGCGAGGGCCGTCTACTGGTCGGCAACCCGTGGAGAAGGCGGGCAGAATCGCATAAACAGTTACCAGGAAAACGCTCTGGGTATTTTCCGTACCTGGGAGAGTCTCGCCGTTCGGGCCTTGGACGGCGGAGAATGCCTTTTTGGCCCATTCAAGGATTTTGGTTTCTGCAAGAACGAAACGGAAGCCTTTTCAAAATGGGGACGAAACCATCTTGTGCGCGCACTCGTATGGGCTATTCGCATGGTCTGTCCCCAGGTAGTGATCAGTCGATGGACGGGCGACACGGAAGACCTTCATGGTCATCATCAGGCCGTCGGGCAAGCCGTTCGCGAGGCCTTCGACCTTGCCGGAGACCCTGGAAAGTTCCAGAATATGGCCGATTCAGGGCTGAAACCCTGGAAACCCCTCAAGCTCTATTTGTCCACCAACAGCGCCATA
>JAAENL010000403.1 GCA_024224435.1 Halieaceae bacterium | reverse complement strand
TAGACCGGGGACCACCAGGAACATCGCGGTCAGCACAAAATGCAGCACAAATACGCCGATATTCAGACGCATCAGCAAGCCGTCCCGCAGGCTGTGCATGAGCAAACTCCATTGTGCGCTGTTACTGCGCGTCGACGGACCCGCAGGTTGCGGTGTCGGCACTGCCCAAATGACCAGAACGATACCGCTGACGGCCAGCAACGCGGTAAACCAGAAAACCCCCGCGAGATCACTCAGAGACGCGACCAGCGGCCCCAACACCAAAGCCAATATAAAAGAGACACCAATGCTGGCCCCCACCAGCGCCATCGCCTTGGTGCGCTGCTCCTCCCGGGTCAAGTCGGCCACCATCGCCATCACGGTACTGGCAATCGCCCCGGCACCCTGTAGCAGGCGACCAAGCACTATCCCCTCTATGCTGTCTGCCATAGCAGCGACCACGCTGCCCAGAGCAAACAGCAGCAAGCCGCCGACGATCACTGGCTTGCGCCCCACCCTGTCGGACAACCATCCCAGGGGCACCTGCAACAGCGCCTGCATGAGGCCGTACACGCCGATAGCGAGGCCGATCAGGGTCGGCGTAGCCCCCGGCAAATCCGCCGCGTAGAGCGCCAGCAGGGGGAGCACCATGAACAGGCCCAGCATGCGAAAACAGTAAAGCACTGCAAGCGCACCGACCGAGCGGCGCTCATCCGGGGACATGGGGTGTTCGGTTATCACTTGATTCTAATTCACACCGGCGGCTTCAAAGACAGCAGGCCATGCTAACAGTTTGACCCGCGATAGCCCATCTCTATGACGCCTTACTGCCCGCGAACGCAGGTTGCTGTCGACCTCGTGGACACCGCCCTAGCCATTAATCAAAAACCGCCTTTGTGACTGGCTTATAAGACACTATACTGTCGGGTTTTCGACGTGCGAGAGGTCCTTATGGACACCATCATGGTCAGGGGAGCGAGAACCCATAACCTGAAAAACATTGACCTCGATATACCGCGGGACAAGCTGGTCGTCATCACGGGTCTGTCCGGTTCAGGCAAATCCTCTCTGGCATTTGACACGCTGTATGCCGAGGGTCAGCGCCGCTATGTGGAATCCCTTTCCACCTATGCCCGGCAATTCCTGTCCCTGATGGAAAAGCCGGATATGGATCATATCGAGGGTCTGTCCCCCGCCATCTCCATCGAGCAAAAATCTACCTCCCACAACCCTCGCTCTACCGTGGGTACGATCACCGAAATCTACGACTACCTGCGCCTGCTTTACGCGCGGATCGGGGAACCCCGCTGCCCCCGGCACGACCTCAACCTGCAGGCACAAACCGTCAGCCAGATGGTGGATGCCGTACTCGCACTGCCTGAGGATACCAAGCTAATGTTACTGGCGCCCGTGGTGCGCGAGAGGAAAGGAGAGCACCTGCACGTTTTTGAGGAGTTGCGTGCCTCAGGGTTTATCCGCGCACGCATCGACGGCATAGTCACTGAACTGGATGACGTGCCGTTGCTGGACAAGAAAAAGAAGCATCGTATTGAGGTGGTCGTCGACCGCTTCAAAGTGCGTCCCGATCTCGGCATTCGATTAGCGGAGTCTTTCGAAACAGCACTGAGCCTCACCGATGGTTTGGCCGCTATCAGTTTTATGGAGGAAGACGAGGACGAAATCAGCTTTTCTGCGCGCTTTGCTTGCCCCAAGTGCGGCCACAGCATCGACGAGTTGGAGCCCCGCTTGTTCTCGTTCAACAATCCGGCGGGCGCCTGCGGCGGCTGCGATGGCCTGGGGGTCAAGCAATACTTTGACGAGGACCGCGTCGTACTTCATCCGGAGGCCAGCTTGGCGGAGGGCGCTATACGAGGCTGGGATCGGCGTAATGTCTATTACTTCCATATGCTGACCTCTCTCGCAGAGCACTACGGCTTCGATATCGATACACCCTATGAAAAACTCCCCAAGAAACACCGGCAGGTGATCCTGCACGGCAGTGGCAATCAGGAGATTGCTTTTGCCTATGTCAACGACCGGGGTGATGTGTTCAAGCGCAATCATTCCTTCGAGGGCATTCTGCCAAATATGGAGCGTCGCTACCGCGACACAGATTCTCAATCGGTTCGCGAGGATCTCGCCAAGTTTCTCGCCACCCAACCTTGTCCCGACTGCAAGGGCACCCGGCTGCGGGAGGATGCACGTCACGTATTCCTGGAAGGACTCAACCTTCCCAGTATTACCGCTCTGCCTGTGGGTGAAGCGCAGGAGTACTTTGACGCGATGGAGCTGGATGGACGCCGCGGTGAGATCGCCGACAAGATTCTCAAAGAACTGCGCGCCCGATACCGGTTTCTGGTCAATGTCGGGCTTAACTACCTGACACTTGATCGCAGTGCCGATACACTCTCTGGCGGTGAGGCCCAGCGCATCCGGCTCGCCTCCCAAATCGGCGCCGGTCTGGTCGGCGTCATGTACATCCTCGACGAACCCTCTATCGGACTACACCAACGCGATAACGAGCGACTGCTGTCCACGCTGACCCACCTGCGCGACATGGGTAATACGGTGCTGGTGGTCGAGCACGATGAAGACGCAATCCGCAGTGCCGACCATATTATCGATATCGGCCCCGGGGCCGGCATCCGCGGCGGCGAGGTCGTTGTCTCGGGCAGCCTGAAAGAGGTGAAAGGCTGTAAGGAATCTCTGACGGGAGCCTACCTTGCCGGGCGCCGGGAAATCGCGATCCCCCAACAGCGCACAGCGCCGGACGCAAAGCGCATGCTGACGTTGGAAGGCGCCAGTGGTAACAATCTCCAAGACGTTACCCTGGACATTCCGATCGGGCTGCTCACCTGTGTTACCGGTGTGTCTGGGTCCGGAAAGTCATCATTAATCAACAGCACCCTGTACCCTATTGCCGCCACAGAACTCAATGGTGCCTCTGTGCTCACCCCGGCTCCCTATCAGTCCGTCACTGGCATGGACCATGTCGACAAGTGTATCGATATAGACCAGAGCCCCATAGGCCGCACGCCGCGCTCCAATCCCGCCACTTATACGGGCATTTTTACTCCGGTTAGAGAGCTTTTTGCGGGCACACAAGAGGCTCGGTCCCGCGGTTACAAACCAGGCAGATTTAGCTTCAACGTCAAGGGCGGACGCTGCGAGGCCTGCCAGGGTGACGGCGTGACCAAGGTAGAGATGCATTTTCTGCCTGACATCTACGTGCCCTGCGACATCTGCAAGGGCAAGCGCTACAACCGGGAAACACTGGAGGTAAGGTACAAGGGCAAGAATATCCATGAGGTGCTGGAAATGACCGTAGAGGATGCTCTGATTTTCTTTGAACCCGTCACCGCAATCGCGCGTAAGCTGCAAACGCTCATGGATGTCGGCCTGTCCTACGTGCGACTGGGTCAGGCTGCAACCACCCTCTCGGGCGGCGAAGCCCAAAGAGTGAAACTCTCACGAGAGTTGTCAAAACGCGACACAGGCAAGACCTTGTACATACTCGACGAACCCACGACCGGGCTACATTTTGAAGATATTAAACAGCTGCTGGAAGTCCTGCATCGACTGCGCGACCATGGCAACACCGTTATTATCATCGAACACAATCTGGATGTGATCAAAACCGCAGACTGGATCGTGGATATGGGCCCGGAAGGGGGCAGCGGCGGAGGCCAGATTATTGCCGCGGGCACGCCGGAAGAGGTAGCCGCTATGAAGAGATCCCATACGGGCCAATTTCTCAGCCCGATACTGAAACCAAAACGCAAGCGCAGCAAACGCGCAGCCTAGGCCCCGTGTGCGAGTATTAGCTGTGTTTGAGAGGGATGGAACCGGAAGGTTATACGCGAACGTCTGTGCCTGACCGTCATTTGGCGGCATTTCGCTGCGGTTGTTTGTGGCTCCGCCTACAAGAGAACGTAACGCAATCGCGCAAAATAAACGCATAAAAAAGCCGGGTCTGTGAACCCGGCTCTGCATATCTCATCGCTATCGCGACCGACGGCGAAACCTAATCCTCGTCATCCTCGTCATAGACCTCGACATCAGGACGATCGACGAGCTCCACGAACGCCATGGGCGCTTTATCCCCCGAGCGAAAACCACACTTGAGAATGCGGATGTAGCCACCCGGACGCTCCTGATAACGGGGGCCCAGCTCGTCAAAAAGCTTGCCGACCGCGGCTTTATCGCGGGTTCGATCAAAAGCCAAACGTCGGTTGGCGACGCTATCACTTTTTGCCAGCGTAATAAGAGGCTCGGCAAAGCGGCGTAATTCCTTCGCCTTGGGCAGGGTGGTCTTGATCAGCTCGTGCTCCACAAGCGACACAGCCATATTGCGAAACATGGCTTTGCGATGTGAGCTGTTGCGATTTAACTGACGTCCACTATGACGATGACGCATTTCTCTTTCCTATCTTAAGGTGCCCGCTGACGAGCACTGCTGTCTGTTGACCGATCTGCTTAAACGCTCAGAACCCGATCGTCATTCTTCAGGCTGGCCGGTGGCCAGTTGTCCAGGCGCATACCCAGTGAAAGTCCACGGGACGCCAGTACATCCTTGATCTCAGTGAGAGATTTCTTGCCCAGATTCGGCGTCTTAAGAAGCTCCACCTCGGTGCGCTGCACCAGGTCACCGATGTAGTAAATATTTTCCGCTTTGAGGCAGTTAGCTGACCTCACTGTCAGCTCCAGATCGTCTACCGGACGCAACAGGATCGGATCGACCTCATCTTCTTCCTCGACCGATTCCGACTCAGATTCGCTCTCGAGATCAACGAACACAGCTAGCTGCTGCTGCAAGATAGTCGCAGCACGACGAATCGCTTCTTCAGGGTCGATAGTGCCATTGGTCTCAAGATCCAGAACCAACTTGTCCAGGTCGGTACGCTGCTCTACTCGCGCCGCTTCCACGACGTACGAAACCCGACCCACCGGCGAAAAAGTCGCGTCCAGCTGCAGGCGGCCAATAGCGCGCGTCTCCTCATCCGGGTTAGCGCGGGAATCTGCGGGAGAATAACCACGACCGAGAGCGACCGTGAGGCGCATATTAATCTCGGAGCCCTCGTTCAGGTGGCAAATCACGTGTTCCGGGTTACGTATCTCGATGTCGTGGTCCACCTGAATGTCACCGGCTGTAACCGGGCCTGGGCCCTTCTTGCTCAGCGTCAACTCGGCTTCTTCTTTGCCGCTCATCACCAGGGCGACGCCCTTCAGATTGAGGAGAATCTCGATAACGTCTTCCTGTACGCCTTCAATGGCGCTGTATTCATGCAGCACGCCATCAATCTCAACCTCGGTAATTGCACTGCCGGGCATCGAAGAAAGAAGAATACGACGCAAGGCATTTCCCAGAGTGTGGCCGAAACCACGCTCCAAGGGCTCAAGCGTCACCTGTGAACGCGTTGCGTTCTTCTCGTCTACGTTGATTACACGAGGGGTCAAAAATTCGTTCACTGCACTCTGCATTGGGGCACCTGTCTTATCGATTGGTCCGTCAGTGGATTACTTCGAGTAAAGCTCTACGATGAGGCTTTCATTAATCTCGGAAGACAACTCGTGGCGATCAGGCGCGGCCTTAAACACCGCCTCCATTTTCTCGCTGTCCAGGTCAATCCACTCCGATTCACCGCGGTTGGACGCCAGCGCCATAGCTGACTGGACCCTGAGCTGCTTTTTAGCTTTCTCGCGCAAGGACACAATGTCTCCTGCTTTCACTTGATACGACGGTATATTCACTACCTGACCGTTCACCAAAATAGATTTATGGGATACCAACTGGCGCGATTCCGCGCGGGTTGAACCAAAACCTATTCGATAAACGACGTTATCGAGCCTGCCTTCCAACAACTGCAGCAGGTTCTCACCTGTTGCACCTTTCAGGCGGGCCGCTTCCTTGTAATAATTCCTGAACTGCTTTTCCAAAACGCCATAAATACGGCGTACCTTCTGCTTTTCTCGTAGCTGCACGCCATAGTCTGACAAACGACCGCGTCGAGCACCATGCTGGCCAGGAATCGCCTCTACCTTGCACTTGCTCTCAAGCGAACGAACCCCGCTTTTCAGGAACAGGTCTGTTCCCTCGCGACGAGAGAGCTTGCATTTCGGTCCAATATATCGAGCCATATCACCTCTCCTGTATGCGTTATACGCGACGTTTCTTGGGCGGACGACAGCCATTATGTGGAATGGGTGTGACGTCGGTAATGTTGCTGATCTTGTATCCACAAGAATTCAGGGCGCGAACCGCTGACTCACGACCAGGTCCAGGACCCTTTACTTGCACGTCCAAATTTTTCAGGCCGTACTCCTTGGCCGCTTCGCCTGCCCGCTCAGCAGCAACCTGCGCAGCGAAAGGCGTACTTTTACGTGAACCACGGAAACCGGAACCACCAGAAGTGGCCCACGACAGCGTGTTGCCCTGGCGATCGGTAATCGTAATAATCGTGTTATTGAACGACGCGTGAATATGCGCAATGCCATCTACGACGGTCTTGGTAATCTTTTTACGAGTGCCCTTGGCACCTGGCTTGGCCATATCTTTTATCCTGCTTTAATATCAACACTGCACTGATTCTGTTACGGGGTGCAGCTACACTAAAAAAGGATTCGCTGTTTATTTGCGAATCGGCTTACGCGGCCCTTTCCGGGTGCGGGCATTGGTCTTGGTACGCTGACCACGCAGGGGCAAACCCCGACGATGGCGCAAACCACGATTACAACCCAAATCCATCAACCGCTTGATGTTCATCTGCACTTCACGGCGGAGGTCACCCTCTACCATCATCTCGCTCACTTTGGTGCGAAGTGCATCCATTTCCTGCTCGGTCAACTCACCTATTTTGACGTTTTCGGCAACACCAGTGTCTGCGCACAGGCGCTTGGCTTGGCTGCGGCCAACACCATAAATATAGGTCAGGGAGATAACAGCATGCTTGTTATCTGGTATGTTGACGCCGGCTAATCGAGCCATTCAACTCTCTCCAATCATCTGTCGTCGCTGTGTTCTGAGACCTTCCCGAGAACGGGAGCACCCGCATGGCGGGCACAAAAGGCGCAGAAGTCTAGCGATATCGCTTACAAAAATCAAATCAGGGCTTTAGCCCTGACGCTGCTTGTGTCGGGGATCCGAATTACAAATAACCCGAACCACTCCCTTACGGCGCACAATCTTGCAGTTTCTGCAGATTTTCTTCACTGACGCACGTACTTTCATTTCAAATACTCCCTTTGGCCCGCTCCGGTCTCGCTATCAGCGAACTCGACCGGTACCACCATAACCTTTCAAATTAGCCTTTTTCATCACCGAGTCATACTGGTGAGACATCAGATGGCTCTGCACCTGGGCCATGAAATCCATAACCACAACCACCACAATCAGCAGCGAGGTTCCACCGAGATAAAACGGGACATTCCACATCACCACCAGAAACTGAGGCATCAAACACACCAGGGCGATATAAGCCGAGCCAAACACCGTGAGGCGCGTGAGAACACCGTCGATGTACTCCGCGGTCTTTTCGCCCGGTCGTATACCGGGTACAAATGCCCCGGATCGCTTCAGGTTGTCCGCTACTTCTGAGGGGTTAAACATCAGCGCTGTATAGAAGAAACAGAAAAACACAATAAACACGGTAAACAGCAATATGTTCAGAGGCTGGCCGGGGCCAATCGCAAGGGCCAGATCTTGCAGCCAGTCAGCGGAGTCTCCCGAGCCAAACCACTGGGCGATAGAGGCCGGGAACAACAGAATGCTGCTGGCAAAAATAGCCGGGATAACACCCGCCATGTTGACCTTCAGAGGCAAGTGCGAACTCTGCGCCTGATACATTTTGCGCCCCTGCTGTCGCTTGGCGTAATTCACAGTAATTCGCCGCTGGCCACGTTCGATAAAGACAATCATATAAATGACGGCAATCGCCAACGTTAAAATCAGCAGCAGGATAAGAACATTCAGCTCACCCTGCCGGGCTTGCTCTAGTGACTGACCAATGGCCGCGGGCAAGCCAGCTACAATACCGGCGAATATCAACATGGAGATTCCATTGCCGACGCCCTTCTCAGTGATCTGCTCACCCAACCACATCATAAAGACAGCGCCGGTCACCAATGAAGTGATTGCGATTACATAAAATGTAATGGACGGGTCATAAGCCATGCCCTGTTTAGCCATTCCCACTGTCATGCCGGTCGCCTGTATCAGGGCAAGCACCACAGTTAGATAACGGGTGTACTGGCTAATTTTACGACGACCTGCTTCACCCTCTTTCTTCAACTGCTCCAGCTGGGGCGTCACCGCTGACATCAACTGCATGATGATGGATGCAGAGATATAAGGCATGATACCCAGAGCGAGGATACTCATGCGCTCCAGCGCACCCCCGGAGAACATGTTCGCCAAACCGAGAATCGTGCCTTGGTTCTGGCTAAAAAGTGCAGCCAGTTGCCGAGGATCTATGCCAGGCAGCGGGATATGCGTTCCGATGCGGTAGATAATAATCGCCAGCAATACAAAACGAAGCCGGGCGAATAATTCACCCAGTCCTGCTTTGTTTACCGATGGTAGCTGACTATTTGCCATTTAAATCGTTATTCCTCGACCTTTCCGCCAGCGCTTTCGATAGCCTCGCGGGCGCCCTTGGTCACAGCCAGACCTTTGACGGTCACGGCCTTGTTCAACTCGCCGGAGAGGAATACGCGCGCACGTGTCGCGTCGTCCTTGACCAGATCCGCAGCTTTCAGCGCCTCCAGATCAATGACATCAGCGTTGACCGCACCCAATTCGCCCAGGCGCACCTGTGCTGAGGTTTTGCTCATGCGAGAAGAAAAACCGTACTTGGGCAAGCGCTTCTGCAGAGGCATTTGACCGCCCTCGAATCCGGGCCTGACCTTACCACCGGAACGTGACTTCTGGCCCTTGTGGCCTCGGCCGGCAGTTTTACCAACACCACTACCAATTCCACGCCCAACTCGCTTGGCGTTCTTCCTCGAACCCAACGCAGGGCTGAGGGTATTCAGTCGCATATTATCGGACATAACTACTCCTCGACCTTCAGCAAATAAATTGCTTTGTTAATCATGCCCCGAACCGAGGGAGTATCTTCTACCTCGACCGTATGGCCTATACGCCTGAGGCCGAGACCCGCCACGCACGCCTGATGACTTTTCAGACGTCCATTGACGCTCTTGACCTGAGTAACCTTGATTGATTTAGCCATGACAAGCCAACCTGATAATTAATTCAAAATTTCTTCGACAGTCTTGCCGCGCTTCGCTGCAACATCTCCCGGGGATGACATATCTCGCAATCCCTTGAAGGTAGCCCTGACAACGTTCACCGGATTGGTAGACCCGTAACATTTCGCCAGAACATTGTGTACACCGGCAAGTTCAAGTACAGCGCGCATAGCGCCACCAGCAATTACGCCAGTACCTTCCGAGGCCGGCTGCATATAAACCTTGGACGCGCCATGGTTAGCCTTGATTGGATACTGCAACGTGCCATTGTCCAGATCGACACTTATCATGTTGCGGCGAGCGGCTTCCATCGCTTTCTGGATCGCAACGGGTACCTCGCGTGCTTTACCGCGCCCGAAACCAACCTTGCCCTTGCCATCACCTACCACAGTCAGCGCTGTGAAGCTGAAGATACGACCACCCTTAACCACTTTAGCGACGCGATTAACCTGGACCAGCTTCTCCTGGAGATCGCCATCCTGTTGCTGCTTTTTCTGATCGTTAAAAGCCATATCGATACCTTAGAATTCCAAACCACTTTCACGTGCGGCATCGGCCAAAGCCTTGACGCGCCCGTGATACTTATAACCGCTGCGGTCAAACGCCACTTGCTCAACGCCCGCTTCTTTTGCGCGCTTTGCCACGAGCTTACCCACTTCAGCAGCCGCTGTTATGTTTCCCGTCGCCCCTTTGCGCAACTCGGAGTCCAGAGTAGATGCGCTGGCGAGAACCTTATCGCCTGCAGGAGCAATAACCTGAGCATAGATATGCCTCGGAGTCCGATGCACGCTGAGACGGTTCACTCCAAGCCCTCGCATTTTGGCGCGAGCACGTCGTGCGCGGCGTAACCTTGAATCGTTCTTTGCACTCATTTCGCTTACCTATTTCTTCTTGGCTTCCTTACGACGGACATACTCATCCTCGTAACGAATACCCTTGCCTTTGTAGGGCTCCGGCGGGCGGTAGCTGCGAATCTCTGCTGCCGCCTGACCAACTGCCTGCTTGTCTATCCCTTTCAGTACGATTTCGGTCGGACTGGGGCTCTCAGCGGATACACCTTCCGGCAGGCTATACTCTACCGGGTGGGACAGGCCCACTGTCAGATTTACCGAGGTTTTGGACGACTTGGCCCTGTAACCAACACCATTGAGCACCAGCTTCTTTTCCCAACCTTCACTCACGCCCTTCACCATGTTATTCAACAAGGCTCGAGTAGTGCCGGCCATAGCAGCCTGGCTATCCTTTTCATAACTCAGGGTGATAACGTCATCTTCCTGACCGAAACCAATACCTTCCATCAGGGTGATTCCGAGAGAACCCATTCCACCCTTGACGGTAAGATCGCGGCCATCGAGATTTATATCGACTCCTTTCGGAAGCGGTATCGGATTTTTTGCGACTCTGGACATTTCGAAATTCTCTTAAGTCAAATACGTTACTAGTAAACAGTGCAAAGCACTTCACCACCAACGCCGGCTGCCCGCGCGGCCCGGTCAGTCATGACGCCTTTGGAGGTAGAGATAATCGCCACCCCAAGACCCTTGCGGACAGAAGGAAGTTCATCTCTCGCACTGTACTTACGCAACCCGGGGCGGCTGATACGACTGATCTCAGCGATTACCGGTTTCCCATCAAAATATTTCAGATCAATCGAAAGGCGTGGCTTGCCACCCTCGTCGCTTGCACTGAAATCATTAATGTAGCCTTCGTCTTTCAACACACTGGCCACAGCGGACTTTAGCTTCGAGCCAGGCATTTCTACATTCGTCTTGCCAACCATTTGTGCATTACGCACCCGGGTGAGCATATCTGATAGCGGATCTTGCATACTCATAATCGATTCATCTCCGTAGACTTTTGCGCCGGTTACCAGCTGGACTTAACCAGGCCCGGCACATCACCACGCATGGCTGCTTCGCGCAACTTGTTGCGGCAAAGACCAAACTTACGATACACGCCGTGAGGGCGTCCTGTGATCTGGCAGCGGCGACGCTGACGAACAGGGCTGGCGTCACGAGGCAGTTTTTGCAGTTTGATCTGTGCATCCCACTTTTCATCATCGGTTGCATTCGCGTCCGTTAGAACCGCCTTGATCGCGGCGCGCTTGGCAGCGAACCTGGCTACTGTCCGGGTACGCTTGGCCTCACGAGCAATCATTGATTTCTTTGCCATGAATAGAGCCTCTTAATCCTTCAGTGGGAAGCTGAAAGCACGCAGCAGTGCGCGGCCTTCGTCATCCGTACGTGCGGAAGTTGTAATAGTGATGTCCATACCACGCAGCGCGTCGACCTTGTCGTAATCAATTTCAGGGAAAATGATTTGCTCGGATATGCCCATTGCAAAGTTACCACGACCATCAAATGACTTCGGGCTGATGCCCCGAAAATCCCTGACCCGCGGGATTGCGATAGCAATAAGCCGGTCAAGGAACTCATACATGCGGTCAGAACGCAGAGTAACCTTACAACCGATAGGCCAACCATCACGAACCTTGAACCCTGCAATCGATTTGCGTGCCTTGGTGACCACGGGTTTTTGACCCGAGATTTTCTCCATGTCCG
>JAAENL010000402.1 GCA_024224435.1 Halieaceae bacterium | reverse complement strand
TATTTGGCAGCGTAATCTACCAGCGCCGCACCACCGGTACTTTGGGCCATGGTCCACAGAGGCAGCGCCGGTAAATTCGCAACAGCGAGTCCGTCGGCGATTGCGCGACTGTAGTCACCGAAGTCGTCAATAACCGCGGGTTCACCCGTCGATAATCCGTGTCCGGGCAAATCGACAGACAGTACGTTGCATCCCCGAGTCAACGCCCACTCCGCAAGCTTGCCAAACAGACCGGTGTGATCGAAGTAACCGTGCACAAGAAGCAGGTTATTCGTCGCGCCGGGCTGAATCCAAGAGTGAATAGCGAGGCTGTAAGAAGCGGACTCAACTCGCCCGACTTTGTACTCCACACGAGGCAACCGCTCGGCAAAATCTATGCCGTAAAACTGACAGAACCTTCGCGCTAGTGCAGGAGTGCTGCCTGTACCGAAGAGCGGCAACTGGGAGCGCAGAGTCTGCAGCTGCCTGGGCGATAGAGCGGCGTGGCTCACTAGTTTACAGTGGGCGCCAACTTCCCCGCATCATAGGCGGATTGCATGTCTGCCAGCGAGCGCACCTTGATTTTGTCCGCATTGCCCGCCGTGCCAAAAGATTCATAACGTGCGATACAAATCTCCTTCATGGCCGTGATGGTCTGTGCCAAATATTTACGCGGATCAAACTCAGCGGGGTTGTGGGCCATGAAGCGACGAATCGCTCCGGTGGAAGCCAAACGCAGATCCGTGTCGATATTCACTTTGCGCACGCCGTGGCGGATTCCCTCCTGCACCTGTTCTACAGGAACACCATAAGTTTCAGGAATTTCACCACCGTACTCATTGATGATCGCAAGCCACTCCTGTGGAACGGCAGATGAGCCGTGCATAACAAGGTGCGTACCGGGGATACGGGCGTGTATCTCCCTGATGCGGTCGATGGCAAGAATATCGCCAGTGGGGGGACGCGTAAACTTGTACGCTCCGTGGCTTGTGCCGCAGGCAATCGCCAGCGCATCTACTTCAGTGGCCTTTACAAATTCCGCCGCCTCTTCCGGATCCGTCAACATCTGATCATGGGTAAGCTTGCCCTCCGCACCGATACCGTCCTCCTCACCCGCCTCGCCCGTCTCAAGCGAACCCAGGCAACCCAGCTCCCCCTCCACTGATACCCCGCAAGCATGGGACAACTCCACGGCCCTGCGCGTGACGGCCACGTTGTAGTCGTAGTCCATAGGGGTTTTACCATCCTCGCCCAGAGAGCCGTCCATCATTACGGAACTGAAACCCAGTTGAATGGAGCGCTGGCATACACCAGCAGAAACGCCGTGGTCCTGATGAACCACCACAGGAATATGCGGAAACTCATTCATCGCTGCTTCCATCATCGCACGCAGAAAAGGCGCACCAGCGTATTTTCTGGCGCCCGCACTGGCCTGCATGATCACAGGTGAATTAGTCGCATCTGCCGCCTCCATAATCGCGCGGGTCTGCTCAAGATTGTTGACATTAAAAGCGGGCACGCCGTAGTTGTGTTCTGCCGCATGATCCAGCAATTGTCGCAAACTGATTAATGCCATGGGATATTCCTCTCGCTAGTAAACTATTTCAGATGCCAGGCTCAACGGCTGGCACGCTCTTCCAGTACGGCAACGGCAGGCAAGGTTTTGCCCTCAACATACTCGAGGAACGCTCCTCCGCCGGTAGAAATGTAGGAAATCTTGTCGGCAATTTCAAATTGGTCGATCGCCGCCAGGGTATCGCCACCCCCTGCCAGAGAAAACGCGTCGCTGTCTGCAATCGCCAATGACAGTGTCTTGGTACCCTGAGCGAACTGTTCGAACTCAAAAACCCCGACGGGACCATTCCACAGAATAGTGCCCGCCCCTTTAACGATATCCGCGATTTGCTGCGCAGACTCCGGCCCGATATCAAAAATCCTGTCATCATCAACCACCGCCTCCGCAGCCTTGAGGCTGGCCGGCGTATCCTCTGCAAACACCTTACCCGTTATGACATCCTGGGGCAGTGGGATATTTGTCTTTGCCATGAGCGAACGTGCCGTGTCGAGCAGGTCATGCTCACAAAGGGACTGCCCTACCGGGCTGCCACTGGCGGCGAGGAATGTGTTGGCGATGCCGCCGCCCACGACCAGTTGATCTACTTTTTCAGACAGGGCCTCCAGCACTCTTAGCTTGGTAGACACTTTAGACCCGCCGACGATGGCCACCATGGGTCTCGCCGGTTTTGCAAGAGCCTGCTCCAGCGCCAACAGCTCGGATTCCAGTAGCGGACCGGCACAGGCCAACGGCGCGAACCGGGCCACGCCATGAGTAGACGCCTGTGCGCGATGTGCCGTACCAAAAGCATCCATTACGAAAATATCACAAAGAGACGCGTAATCTTTTGCAAGCGCCTCATCATCCTTCTTCTCACCAGGGTTGAAGCGCACGTTCTCAAGTAGCGCCACTTCGCCGTCGCCGAGCTCCACGCCGCCACGCCAGTCGCTGATCAGCGAGACGGGCAGATCGAGCAGCCCCGCCAGATGATCCGCGACCGGGGCCAGTGAAAATTGGCTGTCGAAATCGCCTTCAACCGGACGGCCCAGGTGAGACATCAATATAACTTTCGCCCCTGCCTCCACCGCATGCCTGATGGTTGGCAGCGCCGCGCGCAAACGTGCATCGCTAGTGACCACTCCCGTCTTGATCGGTACATTGAGGTCCTCGCGTATCAAAACCCGCTTGCCCCGCAGACTCTGGTCACGCATGACGTCTACTTTAAGTGTCATAGGCTTTTTCTCATTATTTTGGGGCCTGCGACTGCAGACCCAGCACCGCGCAGCGCATCACTCTCAGGCCAGTCCGTGCCAGAACCCCGCCACATCCAACATCCGGTTGGCGTAGCCCCACTCGTTGTCAAACCAGATCAATACTTTTACCAGCCGCGCGCCGCTGACCCGGGTTTGGCTGGCATCGACGATGCCCGAACGAGGATCGTGATTGAAGTCACAGGATGCCAGAAGCTCCTCGGTATAGCCAAGCACGCCGTCAAATCTACTCAGTGACGCGTTCTTAAGAATCTGGTTTATTCCGACAACATCCGTGTCACCCCCTGTCACCACGGTTAAATCCAGCGCAGAAACATTCAGCGTGGGCACCCGCAGTGCCTGTGCCGAAAAGCGGCCCTCCATCATCGGCAGGAGGCGCGTAATTCCCTTCGCCAGCTCGGTATCCACGGGAATAACCGAGTGTGATGCAGCACGGGTCTTACGCAAGTCTGTATGGTGGTATGCATCCAGCACGGGCTGGTCATTCATCGCCGAGTGGATAGTAGTGATCGTTCCCGTTTCAATACCGACAGCCTCGTCCAAAGCCTGAATGACTGGCACGATCGCATTGGTGGTACAGGACGCGTTAGACACAATACGCTGACTCGCATGCAACTTTTTGTGGTTAACGCCAAAGACCACGGTTTCGTCTACGTCGATCTCTGCAGGCTGAGAGAACAGGACTTTTTTCGCACCGCGATCAAGATGGACCTGTGCCGTGGCTCGATCCGAGAAAGCGCCACTGCACTCCAGCACCATATCCACTCCAAGATCTCCCCAGGGAAGAGCCTTCGTATCCTCGTGGTTCAATAGTGCAATAGTGTCATCACCCACGCGCAGGCTGCGTCGATCGCCTTCCAGCGGCAGCGGAAACCTGCCGTGGGTTGAGTCATAGCGGGTAAGGTGCAAAATAGTGCCCGCATCGGCGAGTTCGTTGATGGCGACAACTTGCATATGTTCGCCGGATGCACGCTCATAAAGCGCGCGCAGGATGCTGCGACCAATTCTGCCGTAGCCGTTAATCCCCAGTCGCAACACAGAATAATGTCCTACAGAAGGTCTTCAACGACAGTAACCACGTTCTCAGGGGTAAATCCGAAGTGTTGCATCAACTCGCCACCGGGTGCAGATTCTCCGAACGTCGTCATGCCCACAACGCGCCCGTCCAACCCCACGTACTTGTACCAATAATCTGCATGCAATGCTTCTATCGCAACCCGGGGCAGCACGTCACTGGGCAACACAGATTCCCGATAGGCCGCGTCCTGCTGCTCAAACAGCTCCGCGCAAGGCATGGAAACAACGCGAGCTTGCCTGCCGTTAGCTGTTAACTGGTCGAAGGCGTCCATCGCCAACTGAACCTCAGACCCAGTCGCTATCAGCAGAACGTCAGGCGCACCGGCACAATCGCGCAACACATAGGCTCCTTTGGTAATGTCCGCCACCTGCCTTGCATCACGCGACTGATGGGGCAAGCCCTGGCGAGAGAATACCAAGGCCGCCGGGCCGTCACGACGCTCGATAGCCGATTTCCAAGCCACAGCAGATTCCACCGCGTCACAGGGTCGCCAGGTATGCAGATTGGGAGTGGCGCGCAAGCTAGACAACTGCTCTACCGCTTGGTGGGTCGGGCCATCTTCGCCGAGGCCGATAGAGTCATGGGTGAAAACGAATATCGACTGTTGCCGCATCAATGCCGCCATGCGCACCGCATTGCGGGCGTACTCCATGAAGATCAGGAAGGTCGCGCCATAATTGATGAAGCCACCGTGCAGCGCAATCCCGTTCATGATCGCAGCCATGCCGAACTCGCGCACCCCATAGTAAATGTAGTTGCCATCCGCATCGTCTGCGGAAATGCCCTTTGAGCCACTCCACAATGTCAAGTTAGAACCCGCCAGGTCGGCGGAACCGCCGACCAATTCGGGCAATAGCGGCCCATAAGCATTCAGGCAGTTCTGAGAGGCCTTACGCGAGGCGAGCTTAACGCCCTCTTCCTGGCATTGCGCGATATACGCGTCAGCCTGCACAGCAAAGCCCTGCGGCAACTCACCGGCCAATCGCCGCTGCAATTCCTTAGCCAGTTCCGGATGAGTGCTGGAGTAAGCCTCCATAACACTGGCCCAGTCCGCCTCGTGGACAGAACCGCGCTGACGCGCATCCCAGTCAGCGTAAATCTCCTCGGGTATATCAAATGGCGCATGCTCCCAGCCTAATGCATCACGGGTGGCTGCCACTTCGTCTTCACCCAGGGCTGCGCCGTGCACTGACCCAGTACCCTGCTTGTTCGGCGACCCCTTACCGATAATGGTTTTACAGCAGACCAGCACTGGTTTGTCGCCAACACTACGAGCTTTTTTGATGGCACGGCCAATGGTCTCCGGGTCATGGCCGTCGACTGACTCAATGACTTCCCAACCATAGGCCCTAAAGCGCGACGGTGTATCGTCGGTGAACCAGCCCTGCACCTCTCCATCAATGGAAATGCCATTGTCGTCATAAAAGGCAATCAGTTTACCCAAACCCAGTGTGCCTGCGAGGGAACAGACCTCATGTGAGATGCCTTCCATGAGACAACCGTCACCAACAAACACATAGGTATTGTGATCAATGATCTGATACCCGGGCCGATTGAACTTCGCCGCCAGCACTTTTTCTGCCAAGGCCATGCCCACGGCGTTGGCCAGCCCCTGACCAAGAGGTCCGGTGGTGGTCTCCACGCCTGGCGTGTAGCCCAGTTCGGGGTGACCGGGTGTTTTGCTGTGCAGCTGACGAAAGTTTTTTAATTCCTCGATGGGCAGGTCATACCCCGTGAGATGCAAAAGAGAGTAAAGCAGCATAGAGCCGTGCCCGTTGGACAGCACGAAACGATCACGGTTAGCCCAGTCCGGATTGGCCGGATTGTGGCGCATGAAGTCATTCCAAAGGACTTCGGCGATATCTGCCATCCCCATAGGAGCGCCGGGGTGGCCGCTATTGGCGCGCTGGACAGCGTCCATGCTCAGGGCACGTATGGCGTTAGCGAGGGTAGCGCGATGAGACGACATTGAATTCTCCAGGACGGATGGGGCGTGCCCCAGAAATTGGACGCCATTCTCGCGTAAGCGAGCGACAACGGCAACAATCTGGGGGATATTTGCGCTCGCTAGTGGTTTACAGAGATGTGCCCGAGATCACACCTGTATATCAAAATATTTTGATATAGGTTCCGAGGCCTGCTAGACTCGCCGGCCATGTCGATTACTCATACCGCAAATTTGGTGACAGAAGCAGTGACAGAGGCAGG
>JAAENL010000401.1 GCA_024224435.1 Halieaceae bacterium | reverse complement strand
CTATGAGGACCAGAATAAACACACCGCAGCGCTTGCAGAGAAAGCAGAGCGAGTCTTCAAGAAGCTGAACGCCTTCCTGGGAAGTTTCGAGGGCGTTAAAAGCGGGCTGGATCGCGCGGTTGAATCCTATGTCAAAGCAGAGGGGCAACTGGTCAGTGGCCGGGGCAACCTGGTGAGGCAGGTCGGCGAATTCAAAAACCTGGCGCCCGCTATCAAGGCAGAGCTACCCGACTATTTTACGGAGAGAGCTAACCTGGAAATCGACTTCATCCCCCCGGACGAACCAGAGTCAAAAGGAGGCGATGGTACGGAGTGACCGCCATTAAGGCGAGTGCTGCTAATTGTTGCGGCTTGAGACCGAGGCGCGTTACGCCCGCGGTTACGCGGCTACGTCACTGTTAAAAGGGTGCCGCTTCCCAGATTTGACTGTCTTTGCCGAGGACCAACTCTAGCCCGTGGCCAAGTCTATACGTGCCGTCCGCTTTGTTATTTTCACGGAAATGTCGCACTGTTTTATTGAGGATGAATGTATTAATTTCAGAATTCTTTTCGCTAACGTCATAGTAGGGCACGATCGCGCGTATAGCGCTCGTGCCGCTGTCAGCGGCACTAAATACTCTTTTAAGCTTGTCTAATGGCACAGGGAACATACCTTTTTCCTATGCCGTAAATTACACAAAGCGACAAGTAGATGGCCATTGGCGCCGTTACATCGAAAAGATTGGATTGGTAATCGCCTCTTGAGTCTTCGCTATCAGAGGGCCGACACTAGATATCAAGGTTTGCTACCGACAACGCATTGTCCTCGATAAAATCCCGGCGCGGCTCCACCTGATCGCCCATAAGCGTCGTAAACATGAGATCTGCGGCAATCGCATCCTCAATGGTGACTTTCAACATGCGACGCACCTCAGGATCCATCGTCGTCTCCCATAGCTGCTCCGGGTTCATTTCACCCAGTCCCTTATAACGTTGAATGTTGTAGCCCCGGCGGGCCTCCCCCATGAGCCAGTCCAGACCCTCTACAAAACTCTGTGTCTGGAGGGTTTTGTCCCCGCGCCGGAAGAAGCCCTCTTCCTCTATCAGATTGTTCAGTGTTTCGCCCAGTGCGACAAAACTGCGGTATTCGCTTGAGGAAAAGAATTCGTGATGATACTCGGTTTCTGTCTCCACTCCGTGGGACAGAAGCTTAACCACCGGAAAGAAGAACTGACGCTCCTGATCCTTTCTCACTACGGCTGTGTACAGCGTTCCCTTTGCCGCCACGGTTTGTAAGCGCTCACTTAGTTGGTCACAGAAACGGGTGACTGCGGCTTCGTCTGCCATGTCTTCCGGGCTCAGCGCCTCCCCGTAAACCATTTGCCAAAGCACCGCCTCGGAGTAAAGGCGATTCAGTCGTCCGGTGGTCGCCACTACCTCTCGGTATTGACGAACGAGATCTTCCAGGCCCGCCCCGGCAATGGCTGGCGCGTCCGGGTTGACAAAAATCGAGGCGTTTTCCAGTGCAGATTGCGTCAGGTACTGGTCTAGGGCCTCATCGTCTTTGAGGTATTGATGCTGTTTGCCCTTTGAAATTTTATACAGGGGGGGCTGGGCAATGAATATATGGCCCCGCTCAACCAACTCACGCATCTGGCGAAAGAAAAAGGTCAACAAAAGGGTTCTAATATGGGACCCATCAACGTCCGCGTCGGTCATAATAATGATGCTGTGATAACGCAACTTATCGGGCTCAAACTCTGTTTTCCCAATACCACAACCCAGTGCAGTTACTATGTTGCCTACTTCTGCAGAGCCCAACATCTTGTCAAAGCGGGCCTTCTCTACGTTCAGAATCTTACCCTTCAGAGGCAAAATAGCCTGATACTTTCGGTTGCGGCCCTGTTTTGCGGACCCACCCGCAGAGTCCCCCTCTACGAGGTAAAGTTCAGAAAGCGCTGGGTCTTTCTCCTGGCAATCGGCCAGTTTACCCGGCAGCCCTGCGATATCGAGCGCACCCTTGCGCCGTGTCATTTCTCTGGCCTTTCGGGCAGCCTCGCGAGCACGCGCCGCATCCAGCATCTTACCGACAACAGCCTTTGCCTCGGCTGGATTCTCGATCAGATACTCACTGAACTTGGCCCCCATCGCCTGCTCAACGGCACTCTTCACCTCTGAAGACACCAGCTTGTCCTTGGTCTGCGAAGAAAACTTGGGATCCGGCACCTTCACCGAGACAATCGCCATCAAGCCTTCCCGGGCATCATCTCCCGTGGTGTTGATCTTGGCCTTTTTCCCCAGACCCTCTTTTTCGATATAACCGTTAAGACTCCGGGTAAGGGCTGCGCGAAAGCCGCCAAGATGGGTTCCACCATCTCGCTGGGGAATATTATTGGTATAGCAGAACACCCCCTCCTGAAACCCGTCGTTCCATTGCAAGGCAACCTCGACACCGATTCCGTCATCGGTGTCGACCTGAAAGTGAAACGTATTGTTGATCGTAGATTTGTTCTGGTTCAGGTAATCAACAAAGGCCCCGAGGCCGCCGTCGTACTGGTAGGTTTCCTCTTTACCACTGCGCTCGTCCTTGAGGACGATACAGACACCGGAGTTGAGGAAAGCCAGCTCTCGCAGGCGCTTGGCCAACTGCTCAAAATGAAACTCTATATTGGTAAATGTCTCGGCGGACGGCGAAAACCGGACCTCCGTGCCCGTCGTATCGGTGGTGCCAATCGCCGCGAGTGGCGCCTTGGGCACGCCGTGCTGATACACCTGCTCATACATATTGCCATCCCGGCGAATGGTCAGTATCAGCTCTTCCGAGAGGGCGTTCACTACCGAAACGCCCACACCATGCAGTCCCCCGGAGACTTTATAGGTGTTATCGTCAAACTTGCCGCCCGCGTGCAGTACCGTCATGATCACTTCTGCGGCCGAGACGCCCTCGTCGTGCATTTCTGTCGGAATACCGCGACCATCGTCGGCTACAGAGACTGACTCGTCGGGGTGAATCACTATATTAATGGTTTTGCAGTGCCCTGCCAGCGCCTCGTCGATCGAGTTGTCTACCAGCTCAAACACCATATGGTGCAGACCGGACCCGTCATCCGTATCGCCGATGTACATTCCCGGGCGTTTACGCACAGCATCAAGGCCCTTGAGCACCTTGATACTGGTAGAATCGTAGTTGTTGTCCGCTTCACTCATGATGGCTCACCCTTGATACTGTGCCCCGGCAACCGGGCGTCATTTTAATTATTGCGCGTCTGAACAAGGCCCAACCGAACCCTGTTCCACGTGGAACATCGCCAGATCGTGGCCGTCAGGCCATACTGACTGAATCTCTCGCGGATCTATACAAGTAATAAATACCTGCGCCTCCATTGTGGCAAGAAGGCTACAAACCCGCTCACTGTGCACCTGGTCAAGCTCTGACGGTAGGTCGTCAATCAGATACGTACTGCTTCCGTGCCCTTTTTGCGCCAGAATCTGGCCCTGTGACAACTTCAGGGCACACACTGCTAGCTTCTGCTGGCCCCGGGACAGCGTGTCCGCGGCTGGATGGCCCGCCGACATCACTTTGATATCGGCTCGCTGAGGGCCTGTATGGGTATAACCCTGCTCCGCATCAGCAGCCAAGCCCTGCTCCAGCGCCTCGGCATAGCCCAGCTGCTTGTCCCATCCGCGCTGATAGCGCAGTTCTAACCCTTCCAGCGAAGGGGATAGCTGCGCAATTATCGCGCTAAAAACAGGCCGTAGCGCCTCAAAATAGGCTTGTCTGTATTCGTTAATCGCCGTGCCCGTCTGCGCCAGGTCCCTTGTCCAGGCATCGAGCTCCCCGCCTGATACTTTACCACGGCGGAGCAGGTTATTGCGCTGTTTTATGCACCGCTGGAAGCGTTTCCATTGGCCAAAGAAACGCTGTTCCACGTGGAACACTCCCCAATCGAGGTAGCGGCGCCTGGCGCCGGGCGCGCCGGTCAGAAGATCAAAGCTGTCTGCGGTAATCACTTGCAAGGGCAGGTGCTCCGCTAATGCGGCCACGGTTCGCACCGGCTCGCCACCTACCTTGATGCGGGCCTCTCCAACGCGTGTGCGCTGAACGCCCAGGGCGAGCGTTTGCGTTTGAGGCAGGCGCTCGCTCGTGCCGAAGACTGTGCAGTCACTCTCTCCATGCGTAATCAGGGATTTGACACTGCTGCCGCGAAACGATCGGGCCATCCCCAACAGGTGTATTGCCTCGAGAACACTGGTTTTCCCGCTGCCGTTGAGTCCGTACAGCACGTTTACGCCCTGAAAACCCTGCAGCTCGACCTTCCGCAAGTTCCTCACGCGACTTATCTGCAATGCTGCCAAGGCCACGTCAGTAGGCTACTGGGTCACTTGGGCTGTCGCCGATAGAAAACGTACTGATACGCGCGCCGCCTTTAGCCTTAGAGACGCATTGGCATAACGACATAGCATGAGTCGTCATCGTCAGATTCCTCGAGCAAGGCACTGCTATTTGGGTCCGCCAGTGAAAGTTTTACTTTTTCGCCACTCAGCACACCCAGCACATCCAGTAAGTAGCTGACGTTAAAACCAATTTCCAGTGAATCTCCGCTGTAGTCGACAGATAGCGTCTCTTCTGCCTCCTCCTGTTCAGGGTTGTTGGCCACAATATCCAGCGTATTTTTTGTCACCTTTAAGCGAACGCCTCGGTACTTTTCGTTCGAAAGAATTGCCGTGCGGGTGAACGCCTGCCGCAACTCCTGGCGCGAGCCGGTGACGATTTTATCGGGTGAGGCAGGCATAACCCTTTGATAATCCGGGAATTTTCCGTCAACCAGCTTGGACGTGAAGCTAAACTCCCCGGCGTTAGCACGCAAATGGTTGCTGCCAATATTGATGGTGATGTCCTCGTCTTCGTCCATCAACAGGCGGGCAAGCTCCAGCACTCCCTTCCGCGGCAAAATAACCTGACTTTCGCCCTCGCCTTTCACCGCGACCTTTTCACTTAGTGTACACATCGCCAGGCGGTGGCCATCGGTAGCCACTACCCGAAGGTCTTTCTTCTTGCCCAGCTCCAACAACATGCCATTGAGGTAGTAGCGCACGTCCTGCTGGGCCATGGCGAAACTCGTCCGGTCAATCAGTCGCTTCAGTTGGCCTTGTTTCAGAGTCATCTGGTGGGTCGAGATGCTGTCCTCGACATTGGGATATTCCGCCGCTGGCAAGGTGGACAACGTAAACCGGCTGCGTCCAGACTTGATTGTTGCCTTGCCGTCTTTGACGCTGAAACTGATATCGCTCCCCTCTGGCAGCGATTTACAAATATCCAGCATCTTGCGCGCAGGCACGGTTACCTCACCGTTGTCGCCGCCTTCGGCAAGCTGAACCCGACCTACAAGCTGCACTTCAAGGTCCGTACCGGTCAGAGAGAGCGTGTTTTTTTCCAGTACTAACAATACGTTAGCTAGTATTGGCAAGGTTTGCCGTCGCTCCACCACCCCCGCCACGAGGTTCAGAGATTTGACCAAATTGTCCCGCGAAATACTGAACTTCATAATAAGTGACGTCCTTTCCCCAATGTAGGTTATCCGGCGGCGGCAGCATTGGCCCGCATGTTAGAAAACCAGGTTTATTGTCCGCTCAGGTTGTGAGTGTCCTGAGCAGATTCTTGTAATCTTCCCGAATATCAGAATTCGTCTCACGCAATTCCTTGATCTTACGGCAGGCATGCAGCACCGTCGTGTGATCCCTGCCGCCGAAACTGTCACCGATCTCCGGGAGGCTGTGGTTGGTCAATTCCTTTGATAACGCCATGGCGACCTGTCGCGGGCGAGCAACCGACCGGCTACGCCTGCGAGACATCATATCCGATACCTTGATCTTGTAGTACTCGGCCGCCGTGCGCTGAATATTATCCATGCTGACCTGGCGGTCCTGCAGTGCCAGCAGGTCCTTAAGGCTCTCCTTTATCAGGTCGATATCTACGGGCTTGCCGACAAACCGAGCGCTGGCAATCACTCGTTTCAGCGCCCCCTCCAGCTCCCGCACGTTGGAACGAATGCGTTGCGCAATAAAAAATGCGGCATCCGGAGGGAGGTCAATCCGTGCTTCTGTCGCCTTTTTCATAAGAATGGCAACGCGTGTTTCAAGTTCCGGCGGCTCAACCGCAACGGTTAAACCCCAGCCAAATCTGGATTTCAATCTTTCTTCCAGGCCATCTATTTCCTTGGGATAGCGGTCGCAGGTCAAAATCATCTGTTGGCCGCCTTCTAGCAGTGCATTGAAGGTATGGAAAAACTCTTCCTGGGAGCGCTCCTTACCCGCGAAAAACTGGATGTCATCGATGAGCAACGCGTCCAGCGATCGGTAGCTCCGTTTGAACTCGGAAATGG
>JAAENL010000400.1 GCA_024224435.1 Halieaceae bacterium | reverse complement strand
TGTCGGTATTCAAATCAGCCCTATCAGTTTTATCGACGAAGGCGTAGGAGAAGTTCTGGGAATTTTTCAGGATCACGTCGGGGTCAATGTCCTGATGGTGGGGTTATATTAGATTCACAATGACGCACATATTCCTGGCCGATCAGGCCATCCGCGGCGAGCAGATCGAGGCGATTCGTAACCAGTTGTGCGACGGCTGGAGTTTGAGTAATCAACCGTTCGGCGGCACTGCCATCTTAACCGAAAATGTGGATGTTACAAAGGCAATGCTAGATACAGTTGGTGATGACCTGCGCCTGATAGTCAGGCTCGATACGGGAACGGCTGCCGTAGCCCAAACTGCCGTGCCCATTGTCGATCTACCAAACACCGCGCTAGTGGGTGTGGCAGAGTTGGCCGTACTGTTGATTCTGACTCTTAGTCGCCATCTCTTCTCGGTTACCAGACGAACACAAGACCAGCAGTGGTTAGCCGACCGCAGCCAGCCCATCCTCACAGATCAACAGCGATACACATATAACTGGATAGGGTTGGAGGATTTCGGCGTTCTCTACGGCAAGACTGTGGGTATTGTAGGGTTGGGATTGATCGGGTGTGCCACTGCCGAACGCCTGCGCGCCTTCGGTATGACGCTACTCTATACGCAACGCAACCGTCTAGACGGCGCTACTGAAAACAGCCTGGGTGTGCAGTGGCGTTCACTCGACGACCTTCTGCAACAAAGCGATTTTGTGAGCCTTCATCACCGCTTCCAGGAGGGGGAGGGGGGGAACGACGGGCAATTCGGCGTTCGTGAGTTCGCGCTGATGAAGCCCACGGCCTACCTCATCAACACGGCCCGCGGGCGTCTGGTAGACGAAGATGCCCTGGTTGAGGCGTTGCGCAACGGCCAGATTGCGGGGGCAGGCCTAGATGTCTTCCGCTATGAGCCCCTACCTACCGAACACGCACTGTTCGAGCTGACCGACGACAATGTAATTCTCACGCCGCACGTCGGGGGTGCGCCCATCGCCGAGGCATGGGAAACGATCGCCAGAGAATTGATACTGCATATCCAAGACTCGATAAATGAATAGCAACTCAAGGAGATATCAATGCCTGAACCACCAGCCTGGCATTACCAGAAACTGATCAAGCCCTTGTTCGACACGCCCACTGGTCACCATATCCTGCGCGGGCGGGTGTTGACCTGCGTAGGTGATGAAGTCATCGAGGACGGCTTCGTCGAGTTTTCTGGCGGCAAGATCGATGCCGTGGGCCCAGCTTCAGAGTTGGGCACACGCGCGCATCTGGCCGAGAACACGGCAGGCACGATTTTGCCCGGCCTCTGCAATAGCCACGCTCATCTGGCCTGGGATGGTATCCATGATCTGGCCCGGCAGTCGATGGACGACACACCTGAAATCAGCGCCTACAAATCGGCCGGTAACATGCTCATTAGTCTGCGGGCAGGGGTCACGACCGTACGTGATCTGGGCATGAATCAAACGAATTTCGCGGCCAAACAGGCGGTGAAACAGGGCATATTTCCTGGTCCGCGTATGCTCATCTGCGGAGAAGCGATCATCCAGACAGGGGGGCATACTTACTGGTGCTGCCGTGAGGCCAGTGGAGCGGACGAGATGCGGCGGGCTGTGCGCGAGCAAGTGCGCGGCGGCGCCGACTTGATCAAGATTATGGCCTGCCATGACACCCTGGAGTTTACCGATGCAGAGTTGGAGGCCGTGATAGATGAGGCGCACCGCAATGGCCTGCCCACCACTGCTCACGCTACCTACGATGCCGCTATCCGCCGCGTTGCCGGCTTCGGCATCGACTGCATCGAGCATGGCGGCAGTATGAGCGAATCGACGATCCAGATGCTGGTTGACCTCGACATTCC
>JAAENL010000399.1 GCA_024224435.1 Halieaceae bacterium | reverse complement strand
TTTCGTGGAGCTCGAAGAATGATTCGCCATGGCTATAAAAGGGGCGCTAAAGCCGCCTGGCTGCCCGGAGCAGATTGGGAGGCCTTGTTATCGCGACCATTGTTGGAGGTACGCGCTGAGTTGGGTTTGGGCGATCCACCGAGCTACGAAGAGATGCGGAGTAGCGAGGGAAAAGCCGCATTATCCTCACGACGGGCGGCCTGAGCCGTCGGCGCGAATCGATCGATTGGGCAGCGCTCCGCGAGCTGCGTGTCAGTTGAGTGGTTATGACAGGAAAGCCCCGCTGCTTTCGCTAGATTGGAATACCTGACGACGCGGTGTTGATAACTAGCTGGGGCGACGAATGTCTGCAATCGCTTCAGTCAGAGCGGTCTCTAAAGAAGTGTAGGTCATATCTAGTTCCGTAACTGAGCGACTGGCATTGAATAAAAGAGATCCAGCCGCAGTGGTTTTCAGGACATCCAGAGGAAGGGTCGGACGGCGCTTTGTAAGTCTGGAGAGCGCTTCCATTCCTTTGGCAATCGGGAATAACCAGGTTTCCGGTATATTACGGTCGGGTATTCGCACTCCGGCAATACGACCTATCATCTTGAAATACTCTCGCGTCGTGGCGCGCTGGTTGCCGATTAAGTACTTTCGGCCAATAGTTTTCTCGTCCAGCAGAGCACGAACGATGGCTTCCGCTGCGTCGCGCACGTATACGTAGGTATAAGTAGTGTCGGCGCCCACCAGCGCAGGCAATTTACCTTCAACTGCGCGACGTACTTCCATAGTCTCCTTATCATCACCTGCGCCGATGACGGCGGCAAGATACACGGCGGTAAGAGGAAGGTTGCGCTGTCGATATAAATGCCAACCAGCCTCGTCGCCGAGGTACTTGCTGCGAGCATATTTGCTAGGGTGTTGGCCTGGTGCACTCTCCTCGTTGAAGGGGATTTTTTCTGGTACCCCCCACGCTAGCGGCGTACTAACCTGAACTACTTTTTCGACGCTTTCTGTGAGACAGCACTCGAACACATTGAGCGCGCCCTTTTGATTGATCTCGTAGAAACGCTCATTACTGGCACTCCAGAATTCGCGATAACCGGCAATATTAATCACTCCCCAGGCGCCTCGAAAGGCCTTGGCTAGGCTTGCCTGTTTTGTGATATCGCCTCTAATAAAGGTGACCCTATCGGCAAACGGCTGCAATTCGAGGGCACCTTCGCGCGAGTGAATCAATGCTCTGATCTGAAGATCGGTATTTTTCAACAGTCGCTCTACGACGTGTCTGCCGACGAACCCGTTAGCTCCGGTCACGGTTACGACCTTTTTTTTCTTAGTCATTTTTACTGCGCCTCTGTTCGGCCAACGTTGCTGAGAGCTAAATGCCGGAGCATGTAGCTGTTGAATTTTTACCCTCAGGCTGGAACAAATAATCGACCGCTGGCAACGACCGGTGGTATGTCCTTGTACGTACGAATGCCCGGAGCCGCTGCACAAACTTGTGGTATGGCATTAATGGACGGCAGGCCTGTAATGCGCATACCAAGCGCATGGCGCTCAGTCAACGTCATCGTGCTGATGTCTTCTCGGGGTATGGGTAGCGTAACGCTATGCACATTGGGATCGCCACGAATATCGATGATGTAGCCATGCTTGTCCGCGCCCCGCCAGTGCTCAATCCCCTCGACGAACCGGCCGCAGACCCAGAGCTGCTGGTTTTCAAGCACTGGTAGCCCGTTGACACAGCCCTCCCAGCGAAGGCGTACGCCAGCCACCGTGCCGCGTGCGATGGTCCCGCCAGGGGTGTCAAAGTCCTGTGAGGCCGGCGCGACGTCGCAGCGGCATCGGATCTCGTCGAGTTCAATATTCAGCAGGCTAGCCATAACCTCGAGAGCATCACCGAATACTGCCGATTCTTCTTTCTGGCGCGACTCAAGCCCCGGTGTGTCGAGTGGCTGACCGTACCCGAACGCAGCGATATTGGGGTCCCCAAGGAACGGTACGATGTCTGGCACTGCCTCGGTAATGCGCAGGTGCTCGATTTCGGAGCAAACTGACGACATCACGCAGGCCTGGTAATTGATATGCCCCGGGTTGATGCCAGTGCCAAACATCGAAGCACCGCCGGAGATGGCAGCACCTTGTAACCGCTGTCGGGCATTGCGCCCGTAACGGTTGGCTTGATAGTCGAGGCCCCAGCCTGTCATAAAATTGCAGGTAGTCACGATATTGATGCCGGCTGATAAAAGCTGACAGAGCTGGTCGATATCGGGATAAAGCGGGTTGTAGCTGATTACGTCTGGCTGAAGTGCGATAATTTGGTCGATATCTGCAGTAGCCTTTATGCCTAGGGGAGCAAGACCGATGAGTTCACCGGCATCGCCGCCTGCCTTCGCCGGCGAATAGGCGTACATGCCGATCAACTGAAGGTCGGGATGCGAGAGGATGGCACGGGCAGTTTCGCGTGCCACAGCGCCGCTGGTCCACTGAACAACCTTAATCATATTGCAGGCTCCTCAGATTGAATGCACAGCAGTAACCGAGACGGACACACCATTAACGACGCTGGTGCCGGAGGGAATATCCAGTGCCTGATCGTCGATAAGGTCATTGGCGCTGACGCCAGGGAGAATGTCCGTTGCGACGGACTGGCGCGTGCCGCGATAGCGATGTCCGAAGCCATGTGGCAAGCTGACTACGCCCTGCATCAGGCCATCGTTAAATTCCACTGGTACGATCAGTTCACCAACCGTAGAGCGAATTTTAGCCTCGCCGCCGTCCTCCAGGTTTCTCACGCGTGCATCAGCCGGGTTAATCATCAGCGTACAGCGATTTTTACCGCGGGCGTAGTTGCTCACATTGTGTAACCATGAGTTCATGTCGCGGATATGGCGGCGGCCAATCAGCACAAGCGCC
>JAAENL010000398.1 GCA_024224435.1 Halieaceae bacterium | reverse complement strand
CCCGACTCACTGGCAGTAGCGGTGCATTGAAGGTGTGGGCACATTTCATGTCAAAATCCAGTCGACAGCCTCTAGCCTACCGCATGCCCGACGGTGTCGAACCCCATTGGGTCGACGAGCGAAGCGGCTTTCTAACCGGTAAAGGATGTCCTCATGCGAAGCTGCTGCCTTTCATCAAGGGCTCGCAACCCGGTTCCCGCACCGATTGTGGCGACGTAAAAAAAGACACGGGTATTCGAGACTGGTTTGATACGTTATTCGGCGGAAAAGAGTGATGATGGGTTTGCGCGCAACAGCGGGCTTGCTGGCCCTCGGGTATTTGCTGGTATTGGGTGGCTGCTCCGGCCTCACTCAACCAAGCGGTTCCGTACCCGCGCAGACTTCAGCGGAGACAGACGTTCCCGCCGCTTTGCCGGAGGCGCACAGGTCCGGGTCGCCCTCAGCCAGTGCTGCATGGCAACCCCTGTTGGAGAAGGCGCAGTCTGCGACGCGTCGCGGGGATTACGAGCAGGCCCTTGCCTACCTCGAACGCGCGCAGCGCATCGATCCGGACAGTGCGGAGGTGTATTTGGGAATGGCGCAAACGCACCAGGCCCGCGGTGACAGTGCACGTGCGAGGACGACTGCAGAACGTGGGCTGCTGTATTGTACAAGCAACCGGCTGTGTAATGCCCTGCGCGCGTTCGTGCAGTAGTCAGTTGTTGCGTTAGCTCTCGACTGACCACCCGCCACCCAGCGAGGCATACAGCCTCACAATGGCGTTGTAATACCGTTGCAGGCTCTGCGACTTATCCAGCTCCGCGTTGAACAGGGTGCGCTCCGTATCCAGAACCTCGAGATAGTCCACAACGCCGCCGTTATAGCGGGCTCTGGAGAGCTTGGCCGCCAGCGTCGCGGAGTGAGCCCGACGGGATTGTGCCGCGTGTTCGTCCCGATAGGTGCGCACCGCGACGAGGGAGTCCTCCACTTCGCGGAAGGCCTCCTGCAGGGTGGCTTCGTAGACCAGCAGCGCCTGCGCTGCTCGCTCTCGGGCCGCCTCAGCCTGCGCCTTGAGTAGGCCCGAATTGAAAATGGGGGCCAGAACATTGGCGCCAATATTCCAGGTTTCCGCATCGCCAGAGTTGAGGTCTGAGAGGTCAGTGCTCTCTGCACCGAATCGACCCGTAAGCGAAATGCTGGGGTAGCGGAGCGCTTCTGCTACGCCCACTCGCGCCGTTGCAGCCTCCAGTTTTGCTTCCGCAGTGACGAGGTCGGGCCGCCGCTGCAGAAGCGCCGAGGGCAGGCCCGCGGGAACAACGGGGGGAAATATCTGTCCATCGAGAGCTGCCCCGCGGGTAACAGGCCCGGGGTTGCGCCCCAGCAGAATACGCAGCGTATTTTGTGTTTGCACTACCTGCCTCTCGAATGAGGCAATAGCAGCCTCAGCGACGAAAACTTCAATTTGCGCCTGGTGCACATCGAGTTCAGCGACAGTGCCCTTTTCAAAGCGAGCCCGAATGATGCCGAGGCTTTGCTGTCGAGTTTGCAATGTATTTTTGGATACTGCCAGGCGCGCATCAAGATCGCGCAGGAGCAGGTAATTGCTCGCCACATCGCTCACCAGTGTGAGCGTAATCGTGCGGTAGGCGGACTCTGTTGCCAGGAGATCGGCGCGTGACGCCTCGGTGGCTCTTTGAAACTCACCCCACAGATCGATCTGGTAGCTCAGGTCGCCGCCGATGCGGAAGCGATCGTTGGAACGGGCACCGGGCACCACTTCCCGGCTAAAGCGCTCCCGTCCAAAAAGCCCTGACACATCCAAAAAAGGAAATTGGTTTGCTCTGACCGCGACAACGTTTAAGCGCGCCTCTGCAATACGCGACAGCGCTATCTCCAGGTCTTTGTTTTCCTCGAGGGCCGCGCTAATCAGTAAGCGTAGCTGTTCGTCCTGAAATAAATCCCACCACTGCATATTGGCAATCGATTCACCGGAGGGGTCGTCCGGGCCAAAGGTTTCGGGAACGTCCAGTTCGGGGCGCTCGTAATCCGGTGTCAGGGTGCATCCGGTCACCAGCGAACCCACCAGCAGTAAAGCAGACAGTCGCCACATGTCAGCTACCCTCCGCCGCGTCGTGTGCGGGCTTGGGTCGCGCAATATAGCGTTCTACCGTGACGTAAAGCGCGGGAACTACCAACACGCCGATCAGTGTGGCGACCAGCATGCCACTGAACACCGTCATGCCCATAACCTTGCGAGCTTCCGCACCGGCGCCACTGGCGACCAACAGCGGCAGTACGCCCAGAATAAAAGAGAAAGCCGTCATCAGGATTGGGCGGAAACGCAGCCTGGCGGCGGTCATAGCAGCCTCTACAGGATCTTTGCCTTTTTCTGTCTCCACCTTGGCAAATTCGACGATCAGGATCGCATTTTTTGCAGCGAGACCAATCAGCATCACCAGTCCGATTTGCGCAAACACGTTGTTGACGTAGCTCTCGCTGAATAGTCGGGCAATCCACAGGCCACCGATGGCACCGAACACGGCGATCGGAGTTCCCAGCAATACAGACAGTGGCAGAGACCAGCTCTCGTACTGGGCGGCAAGAATAAGGAATACAAATACCAACGCCATGATGAACACGATAGAGCCTGAACCCTCCGCCGCTTTTTCCTGGTAAGACATATCTGACCAGCTGTACCCCATATCGCTGGGCAGCGTTTCACTGGCAACTTCCTCGAGCGCGGCCAGCGCCTGCGACGAGCTGTAACCCGGGGCCGGTTGTCCGGTCAACTTGGCGGCACGAAACAGGTTGAAGCGGTTGGTGAATTCCGGACCCCAGGAGCGGGAGGTTTCAACAAGCGTAGACAGGGGCACAGAGTCACCTTTGTTGTTGCGCACATAAAACATATTGATGCCGTCAATAGAGTTTCGATACTCAGGCTCTGCCTGCACATACACTTTGTAGAGGCGGCCAAAGCGGTTGAAGTCGTTAACATAAGCACCGCCCAGGAATGCCCCCACTGACGTGTTGATGTCGCGCAGAGGAACGCCTAGTTTGAGCGCTTTACCATCGTCAATATCGAGGAAAATCTGCGGTGAGCTCGGGCGAAACAGGGTCTGAATACCACTGATTTCCGGGCGCAGGGCCGCGGCCTGAATAAAGCGCTGGGATTGCTCAAATAGATACTGCGGTGAGTTGCCGCCTCGGTCTTGCAGCATGAGGGTAAAGCCCGACCCGGTGCCTAGCCCCGGGATGGCCGGCGGGCCAAATGCAAAGGCCGCGCCCTCGTTTATGTTCATGGCCAGGTCAATATTCAGTCGCCGCACCAGCTCCGTGGCGTGATCCTCGGCGTCAGGGCGCTCATCCCAGTCTTTCAGCTGGATGAAAGCCATGCCGGCATTGGGCTGTAAGGTGCCTGACATAATGCTGTAGCCCGCAATTACCGTGGAATTCTGGATAGCATCGTATTGTTCAAGAATATCCTCTACTTGTTTCATCACCACGTTGGTGCGCTGCAGAGAGGCGCTGTCGGGCATGATGACGCCCGCCATGATATAGGCCTGGTCTTCCTCGGGGACAAAACCGCTCGGGACGATCTGGAAGAGCAGTATGACGCCGCCTATCAGCGCCAGCAGTAAGCCCCCGGCGCGGCCTATTCTATGTGTGAAGTATCCGGTCAACACCATGAACTTTTCAGTGGCAATCTCGAAGTAGTGATTGAACCCGCGGAAAAATCGGTCAAAAATGCTCTTCGCCTCCCCCGGCGGTTTCAGAAGTGAAGAAGCCAGTGCCGGGCTAAGAGTCAGCGCGTTAATCGAAGAAATCGCCACGGAAATTGCGATGGTGATGGCGAACTGCTGATACAGGGCCCCGGTAATGCCGCCCATTGCGGCCACTGGCACGAACACTGCAATCAGTGCCAGCGAGGTGGCCACAATAGGCCCTGACACTTCGCGCATAGCCTCGACGGTGGCTTCCCTGGCTTGCATTCCCTTGTCCATTTTTGCGGCCACCGCTTCCACCACGACAATCGCATCGTCCACGACGATGCCAATCGCCAGCACAAGCCCAAGCAGTGACAGGGTATTAATGGAGAAACCCAGCAACGGGAAAACCGCGAAAGCGCCGATCAGTGACACTGGCACCGTGAGAGTGGGAATGAGTGTGGAGCGCGCGTTCTGCAGGAAAATGTAGACTACCAATATCACGAGGGAGACCGCCTGAAACAGTGTGATGACGATTTCTCGAATGCCGGCGGTAATGGGTTTTGTCGTGTCCAGTGAAATAACGTACTGCATATCGTCCGGGAAGCGCTCTGAAATGCGCTCCATGGTAGCCATGACCTTCTCGGCGACATCCAGCCCATTGGCGTCCGGCAATTGGTAGACCTGCACCAGTGAAGAGGCCTGTCCGTCCAGGCGCACTTTGTACAGGTAGTTCTGTGACCCCAGCTCGATTCTGGCGATGTCTCTCAACAGTACCTGCGACCCGTCAGGGTTAGCGCGAACCACGACCGCACCAAATTCCTCGGGCGTTTCAAAACGGCCACCCGTATCCACTGTGTAAGTAAATTCGGTACCCGGTGGTGCGGGTTCGCCGCCGATCTGCCCTGCCGGCACCAGTACGTTCTGGCTCTGTATAGCCTGCGTGATGTCGGTTACGGTAAGGCCCAGCTTGGCCAGCTCGTCCGGACGTATCCATATGCGCATGGCATATTCCGATATGCTGCCGCCGAGAACCTCCGCCAAACCAACGCCCCGGATTCTTGCGATTTCATCAACGATGTTGATGGCAGCATAGTTTGAGAGAAAGCTTTCGTCGTAGGTCCCGTTGGGAGAAATAAGGGAAACCAGCAACAGCGGAAATGACAGCCTCTTTTTCACGGTGACGCCTAGTCGCTTGACCTCCTCAGGCAATGTTGCCTGCGCTTCGGACACGCGGTTTTGCGTGAGCACGTTGGCCATATCGAGGTCGGTTCCTACCTCGAAAGACACGTTCAGGCTCATCCTGCCGTCACTGGAGTTGGTGGAATCCATGTAAATCATGTTTTCCACCCCGTTGACTTTCTGCTCGATGGGCGTGGCGACTGACTGTTCTACATTGATGGCGTTGGCGCCGGTATAAATGGCGGATACGTTGACCATCGGGGGTGTGATTTCGGGATACTGTGCCACGGGCAGACGGCCCAGCGCTACAAGGCCAACGATCACGATGATGATGGCGATAACCATGGCCACAATGGGGCGTCGAACGAAGAACTCGGCCACGGGCTATGCTCCCGGCTTATCGCTGGCCCCGGGTGTTTCCGGGAAATCCACTAATCTGGGCTTGATTCGCGTGCCGTCCCCGAGTCTTAGTAGGCCTTCGATAGCGACCTCCTCTCCTGCCTGCAGCCCCGAGTTAATCACCGTGAGCTGTCCGACCTGTGGCCCGGGCTCTACCGCACGCATCTCCACGGTGTCATCGGCTTTTACGACAAACACGCGGAAATTTCCCTGCAATTCTGAGAGCGCGCGTTGCGGGACAAGCAGGGCGTTTTTCCGATCGTCTATAACCAGGCGCACACGGGCAAACTGACCTGCGATGACAATCGAGTCTGGATTGGGGAAATCAGCTTCAAGTTTAAAGGTGCCGGTTTCGGGGTCGATAGACGCATCGGATGCAATGACCCTTCCCGACTGCTCGTGGACACTGCCATCAGCCAGTATCATTGTTACAGCGCGGCGTTCCGGGTCTTCTGGCTCGTCCGTTCCCGTACGTCGCGCCTTGGCTAGCGAGCGACTGAGTCGCAGGAAATCACGTTCGTTGATGGAGAAGCGAACACGTATGGGATCGGTGAGAGAAACATAATTTAAAATGAAAGTATTGGGACTGGAGCCGACGACTTCACCGACCTCTGCTTCGGATATGCCGATGATACCGTCGATGGGCGATTGAATGCGGGTGTAGCCAAGCTCAATATTGGCCAGCTCCAGCTGTGCCTCTGCTGCTTTGACAGACCCTTCAGCCGCGTCTCGCTGGGCAACGGCACCGTCAAGGTCCTGCTGACTGACAGCATTCATTTTCGCGAGGGGTTCAATGCGGTCCAGGTCTGCCTTGGCCTTGGCTAATCTAGTACGAGCTTCTGCGAGACGCCCTTCCGCTTCGACCACTTTGGCTTTGAACTGCAGGGGGTCAATGGTATAGAGCAGTTGTCCCTGAGTGACTTCACCGCCCTCTCTGAAGTTACGGCTCTCCAGGAAACCCTCTACACGCGCGCGAATTGGGATATCGGTAGAACCTCTTGTCTGCCCGACGAAATCCTGGGTGATGGGTGTATCGCGCTCTACCACCTTGACGACTGCGATGTCCGGCACAGGCGCCTGCGGAGTGCCCGTGTCGCCGCAGGCCGTCAGCAAAACAGTAAAGGCTGCCAGCCAGTTGCCCAGCTTAGTGTGATGCATCACGGATGGAAATCTCCCAGTCTTAAAGCGATTGTTGAGGTTGTCGCGGATTGCTGCAACAAACAGTGAAAGTTATCACGCCTTGCGCGCGCCCACTAGGCGTGCTGTCAATCCAGCGGCCGTGTAGTTTAACCCAAATGGCGCTTCTGAGGCATGTTTTCCATGGGTGTTCGAGCAGGCTTAGCGGCAAACAAGATCGAAGCCTGAGTCGTGGGGCGAAAACACCAGATGCTGATTGATGCAGGCTGGCGTTTCCCCGGCGGAATGAGACACAAATATGACTCTGGTGTCGCTGTGTTCCGCAATATGATCAATGGCGCTCAACAAAAGCGTGCGATGATGACCGTCCAGGCCGAGTGTAGGTTCGTCCAGCAGCAGGATGAGCGGTGATTTCACCATAGCCCGGGCGAGGAGCACCATGCGCTGCAGGCCGAACGACAAGGTGTCGAAACCCTGCCCCGAAAACTGCTCTAACCCCAACGCTTGCAGCCACTCCATTGCCAGCTTGCGCTGCTTGTCTCCCCACTCATCGTAAAGACCTACGGTATCAAAAAAGCCAGAGACAACCACCTCCACCACTCGCATTGTCCTGGCGAAGTTCAGCTGTAATTGCGTGTCTATCTGTCCGAATTTCTGTTTTATTTCCCAGACGCTTTCGCCGCTGCCGCGCCTCCTGCCGAACAGAGTGATATCCTGACCATAGGCCTTGTGGTTGTCGCCTGTGATCAAGCTTAACAAAGTGGTTTTCCCGCAGCCGTTGGGCCCAGCGATGCAGCAGTGGTTGTCCCGCGCCATTGTCCAGTTGATTCGGTTCAGAACGGTAAGGTTGCCATAGCGTACTGTGACGTCCCTCAAGTCGAGTAGCGGTGCATTGTCCGGAATGGAATACTCGCGCGCTGCGGGACGTGGCAAGTCCGCGAAGGGCCGCGCAGGTGGAGACATCAGCGCCATGACTGGACTGCTCTCCACCACTTCCTGGCGTGGCCCCTGCGCGAAGACTTGACCCCGGTCCAGCACCAGTACATGAGAGGCCCCCTCTGGAATATCCTCAATCTGGCGACAGAGAACCAGCAGGTGCATGTTCGAGTGCAACAGCTCATCCATGACGAGACGCATCTCGGCCTGACTTGTGCTGTCCAGTCCATCCAATGGGCTGTCCAGCACCAGCAGCGCGGGGTCACGCAAAATGGCGCTAACCAGCAGTGCCTTGCGCATTTCACCCGTAGAAATATAGCGTAGCCCTCGGTCTAGGAAGTGCGCCATGCGCAGTCGTTCCGCCCAGGCGTCGAGGCGGTTGTCGGATGCCGACCCGGCGAGTATCAATTCGCGAACGGATGTTCCGGGGTCGTTGGCTGTAGGCCGGAACTCCGAGTCGTCAAGTTTGCGGTCCCTTTCGCAGAGGGCCCTGGCCTCCTCAAAGCAAACATAGGCGACGCCCTGTTGCTCCAGAGCAGCGGCGCGGAGCACCGAGCCAGAAAAATGCGCTTCGCGGTCGCATATGATTCGCGCCAGACTGGTCTTGCCGGCGCCGTTAGGCCCGAGCAGCGCCCACTGCTGCCCTTTTTGAATAGTCCAGTTGATACTTTTGAGGGCGGGCTGGGCGCGGTAGACCTGACTTACATCCTCTAGCTCGAGCAGGCCATTGTGGTCCAGATTTTTTCGCATCATCATTTCCACGCGCAAAATGCATGTGTTAATTTGTCACCGGGTCGGACTACAGGTCACGGTGTAGTAGAGTGTTCAGTCTGGCAGAAGCGCGAAGCCAGATCCTCCAGAATTACAGAAGAGCTCCCATTGTCGGAATCACCCTTGCACTTAATAGAAACACGGCTTGGCCGTCATCGTCCTCAGAAAAAGTGGCTGCGGCGATTCATGAAGCGCTCTGCGGTCGCCATGATACTGCAAGTTCATGACGATGAACCGCATATTCTGATGATCAAGCGTGCGGAGCGGGAGGGTGATCCCTGGTCAGGGCACATGGCCTTTCCCGGTGGGCGGATGGAACAAGTCGACCGTCACGGATTCGATGTAGCGGTGCGAGAAACAGGCGAAGAGATCGGCCTGCATCTAGGGAAGCAAGATCGGTGCATTGGCCGTCTGTCAGAGCTCAATGCGAGACCGCACAGAGGCGCCTTTGGGATGGCGGTCAGCCCGTTTGTGTTTCGGTTGGAGCGTGAGGCCGCTTTGTCGCTCAATCACGAGGTTGACGAGGTGATCTGGGTGCCATTCTCATTTTTAATGAACGAAAATAATCGGGATGAAATGCCGTGGCGATACAAGGGAGCTGAGATCCCCGTACCCTGCTATCACTTTCAGGGGCGATGTATCTGGGGATTATCCCTTATGATGCTGGGAGAGCTCCTTGATATAGCGGGAAACAGACGGCTCGATCGCTCGCGTTGGCGAGTGCGCGTAAGACGATAGCCGATCAGATATGCTTTGCGACCGATCTTGCCGGTGTCAGCACGTTGGATGGCTCGAGGCTGGCAAGCGCAACCGGGATACCTCGTTTCTTGGCGAGGTACATGGCCCGGTCTGCTTTTTCTTCCAGTTCGTGTTTCTGCCGTCCGTCCAGTGGAAATATTGAGATGCCAATGCTGACACTGAAGGTCAATACCTGTTGCCGCACATGTAATGGCTGCTCAATCGCATGGGATACCTTGTGCGCGATGCGGGTAATTTCATCAGTGGACTGCGAGTCCTCGAGTACGACAACGAATTCGTCTCCGCCCAGTCGGGCCACAAGATCTGTTTCGCGCAGGCTGCTCCGTAAGCGCTGCGCCACCGTCACCAGCAATTTATCGCCAGCGCCATGGCCATAAGTGTCGTTGATTTTTTTAAAGTTATTGAGGTCCAGCAGCATGATGCCAACAAGGTTGTCGTTGTCGACTGCACGATGCAAAGCATGATTTACACGCTCGTCGTAGAAGCGGCGGTTGGGAAGGCGGGTCAGCTGGTCATGAGATGACAGGTGCTCCAGCTCTGCATTGCTGGACTGTAAGTCTTTGCGCAGTGCCTTGTTCATTTCGGCGTAAATCAGAATGATGCTGACAATAGATAGTGACATGGCGGCATACGCCAGCAACATCGCCAGCGCGTAGTTATCCGGAGCGATAATTTGCAGCGGCTGTATACCATTGCGTTCCGCCTGGAATACGCCGACCCAGAAAGCCAGCACGAGTGTGCTCCATGCGAAGCACAGAGGAACGCTTCCGACAATGCCTGCCATGGCGGGGATGAGTAGCATCATTGGAAAGGTAGGTGAGCTTGTTCCGCCCAGAACAAAGCAGGCGAGGGCAAAGGCGCCGCCATAAAAAAGCAGCATGATATTCAAGGCAGAAATACGGTCGCCACGCAAACGCAGGAGCATCATGCTCGACAGAACGCCGGCGATTGTCGCGACAAAAAGCCCGTTTGCTGCGATTTTTCCCTGCGCACTCAGGGGAATAAACAAGGGAACGATAGCAGTAAAAAAAAGGACCAGTAACAGGAGAAAGGCGCTGGTCATCACGAGAATGCGCTGCCTGTGGTGTTCCTCGTCGGCTCCGTCATAAACCGAGCGCCCGGTGCACAGGTGGAACCACCAGTTGCGCGCTTTACGGAGCTGAACGAGCAATGGAAACATGATGTTATTCTCGTTATCGTTTTTCTAATTGTGTTATATCGCAACCGATGGGTGCTTGTCTTATAAGTTGCCGTATATTTCGGTATTAATTCTCGTTTCTGATAAACGAACGTGTATCCAGCATTAATTCTCGCAACCTCGGGTCGACCTCGCTCGCCTCCTTGAGGGTCGCGCGGTCCAGATTGCCCTGTACATGGTCGGCAACCAGGTCGAGCAAAACCGGTGTCATGGGGGGCTGGTAGTCCCAACGGGGTCCGTCCACCAGGTTGCCTGTGACACGGTTGCCCTGGTTACGCAGCCAGTAGCCGCCGCAACTGGAGAGACTGTAGTCCCCTACGCGACCGTAGCTTATATTTGGCGTGCCGGGGTTGAATCCCCCCGGTATTTCTCTGGTTATGCGGTGCAATGCCATGACCCAGTCGCTTTCTAGTGGGAACAATGCGGCTTCTGGCCGGCAGTAGTCGGCCGCTTTGAGCCACACGCGAATCGTCTCACGGTGCACCTCTCCGCGCAGCAACCGTGAAATGCGCAGGTCAATCGAGTTACCTGCGGCGGCGACCACGCGGCCGCTGACAACCAGATCTGTACCGGCTTGCACATCGCTGAAAGAGCCGCCCCAGAGGCAATCGCACTCGGCGTGGCTGTGCTGCGCGCACAGCAACAGGACGAAGATTGCAGGAAGAAGACGCACCGCCGGTTTTACTGCAGCGCCCTGGCAGCATCGAGGGCGAAATAGGTCAGTATTCCATCGCAGCCGGCCCGTTTAAAGGACAGTAATGACTCAAGGATGACAGGGTCGCGGGGCAGCCAGCCTTTGTCGAAGGCCGCCATGTGCATGGCGTATTCTCCGCTGACCTGGTAGGCGAATGTCGGCACGTTCAATTCGTCTTTTACCCGCCTGACGATATCAAGATAGGGCATGCCGGGCTTGACCATAATCATGTCTGCACCCTCCGCGAGGTCCAGTGCGCACTCGTGCAGCGCCTCATCACTGTTGGCGGGGTCCATCTGGTAGCTGAACTTGTTACCGCCCTTGAGGTTTCCCGCCGAGCCAACTGCATCTCGGAAGGGACCATAATAGGCGGAAGCGTATTTGGCAGAATACGCCATGATCGATGTATTGTGGCGCCCTGCGCTTTCCAGCGCCAGTCGGATGGCGCCCACCCGGCCGTCCATCATGTCGGAGGGTGCTACCACGTCTGCACCGGCAGCCGCTTGCGACAGCGCCTGCTTTACCAGTATTTCACTGGTGACGTCATTCAGTACATAGCCGTTGTCGTCAATGATGCCGTCTTGTCCATGGGTCGTGAACGGGTCGAGCGCAACGTCGGTGATGAGCCCTAGCTCTGGTACCGCATCTTTCAGGGCGCGCACCGCGCGTTGCACCAGGCCATCCGGATTGAAAGCTTCCTCCGCATGCAGGCTTTTTTGAGCAGAGCCCACCACCGGGAACAGGGCGATCGCGGGTATTCCCATTTGCCTGATTTCCCGGGCCTGGGCGACCAGTAAATCGATGCTCAGACGCTCTATTCCAGGCATCGAACTGATGGCCTCACGCTGGCCGCTGCCCTCGAGCACGAAAACCGGGAATATAAAATCAGCCGGGCTGAGCAGGCTCTCGCGGACGAGCTGACGAGAGAACTCGTTTGCGCGCAGTCGCCGCATACGTGTCCGGGGGAACCCGCCGCGTTGTGTCGTGAAAGCCATTGGCTACTCCTTGATCATAGGCTTGCAAAAGCAGTATGTGCTGCCGCCACTGTTTCGGCAATATCTGCATCCGAGTGCGCGGCGGAGAGAAAGCCCGCTTCGTAGGCCGCCGGAGCCAGGTATACCCCGTTATCGAGCATGACGTGGAAAAATCGGTTGAAGGCTTCCGTATCGCATGCCATGACCTGCTCGTAGTTTGTCACAGAGTCGGCATCGGTGAAGAAACCGCCGAACATAGTGCCGGCATGGTTGGTGGTAAAGGGCACACCCGCGCTGTCCGCTGCACTTTGCAGGCCTTCAGTCAGTTCTCTGGTGCGCTCGAAAACAGGCTCGTAAAAACCCTCTTTCGAGATAATATCCAGCGTTGCGAGTCCTGCAGTCATTGCGATGGGGTTGCCTGACAATGTGCCTGCCTGGTAGACAGGGCCCAATGGTGCAATTTGCTCCATGATGTCGCGTTTCCCGCCGAATGCGCCGACGGGCATGCCGCCGCCGATCACCTTCCCGAGCGTGGTGAGGTCTGGCTCTATGCCGTAGAAACCCTGTGCCCCATGAAGTCCAAAACGGAAGCCCGTCATGACCTCGTCCAGTATCAGCAGCGCACCGCCCCGGGTGCACTCCTCGCGCAGCGCCTCAAGGAAACCCGGCGCAGGCGGAATGCAGTTCATATTGCCCGTGACGGGCTCCACGATGACACAGGCGATCTGGTCGCTGTGTTCGGCGAATGCCTGGCGCACACCCTCGATATCGTTGTAGGTAAGTGTCATGGTGTGATCAGCCAGCGCCGCGGGGACTCCCGGAGAGCTCGGCACACCCAGTGTCAGGGCGCCGGAGCCCGCTTTGACCAGCAGGGAGTCAGAGTGCCCGTGATAGCAGCCCTCAAACTTTATAATGGTGTCGCGGTTGGTATAACCACGTGCGAGGCGGATTGCGCTCATGGTGGCCTCTGTCCCGGAGTTGACCATCCGCACTAGATCTATGCCCGGCAGAGCATCACAAATTCGCTCCGCCAGCTCTATTTCCAGTTCCGTCGGCGCGCCGAAACTGAGGCCCTTTTCGCACTGGCGTTGCACCGCCTCGCGCACGGCGGGGTGATTATGTCCCATGAGCATTGGGCCCCAGGACAAGACATAATCGATATAGCGTTTGCCTTCGCAGTCGTGGATATAGGCGCCTTCACTGCGTTCGATGAAAACAGGTGTACCCCCAACCGCCTTGAATGCGCGCACCGGAGAATTTACCCCACCGGGGATGGACGCCATGGCCCGTTCAAATAATTGTTCTGATGATCTCATTGGAGTCTGATCCTGATTGTAGATTTTTGCCGCGGTTTGCTGATCGATATGAGGATAGAATTATCAGTGCTCTCACGTTCAATATCCAGTCGTCTAGAAGGGCTTGAGCACAACCAGTATCACTATGGCGAAGAGAAATAAAACCGGTATCTCGTTAAAAAAGCGGAAAAAGATGTGGCCGTGCGGAAGGCGGTTTTCGGCTGCAGCCCGAACATAGCGCCCGCACAGTATATGGTAAAAAACCAGGAAGGCGACGCCTGCGAGCTTGAGATACATCCACACGGAGCTGAGGTAGTAGTCGTAATTACGTGCGATCAGCACCAGGCCGAGCACAAGGGTGATATACATGAATGGCGTGACAAATCGATAAAGTCGACGTGCCATGACGGCCAATTGCTCCCTGACTACCTCGTTATCGCTGGCAGCGTGATACACCAGTATACGCGGCAGATAAAATAGTCCAGCAAACCAGCAAACTACAAAGATGATATGAAAGGCTTTCAACCACAACATACTCAGTCCTCAAAAGTCGGCACATACCGTTCAGAGCATGCTGCCGAGCGTGTATTTTTCGATATTTGCGCGCGTGATTACGCCGTACAGTAACGGTCTGCCAGTGTTGTGACTGTATTCGATAATGCAGGCCGCCTCGCTGGTTTCCTCCTGCATTATATCCATAGCCTGACGAAGTGTTGCTTGTAGGGGAATGGACGAGATCGTCCAGCGCCGCAGGCTGGCTTTTGTCAGGTCCGTGAGTCCTTCCTCAAACTCAGCACCCCCCAGCCACTGCACCAGTTCAGTGCCGTCCACGAGGTAGAGATCGTCGTCTATTAAGTGTATCAGGCACCATGCCGGGGCGGCATCAATCAGTGTTTCAAGGTCGTCCCGCGGGAACACCGCTGGCACTCTAACGACGCGGGTGTCCATGGTCGCCCTGACACTGGTACGGTGCAACAACTGGTTGAGAGGGTCTTGTGGTGCTCTGCGTTTTAACTGACGCAGTGCCGTCTGGTGTGCGGAGCGCTGCTTGAACAGGCTGCTATTCGTTAAGGTGGCCGTCACAATGGCCAGCATTGCTGCCACGCTGATGCTCAGAGATTGAGTCATTTCGATAATCGCCAGCACTGCCGCCAATGGGGCATTGAGCACCGCGCCCATCGCTGCGCCCATACCGACAACGACATACAGGGTTGGATCTGAAACCCACTGCGGGTTCAAGGCCATGCCTGATAAGCCCAGCACGCCGCCGATACAGGCGCCGATTAGCAGGTTGGGCCCTATGAGACCGACAGGCATGCCGACGCCACAACTGACTGCAGTAGAGAGTAGTTTGCAAAGGGCGATGAGTATCAGGCTCGAAAGGGCCAGCTTTCCGTGGAGTGCCAATGAGAGTGTGTCGTTGCCCATGCCGAGAACTTCCGGCACCAACAGGGCGAGCATTCCGGTGAGCATGCCGGCTATGGAGAATCGCAGTATGACTGACCGATGGGGAAACTGTGCAGCGACTTTACTCACGCGGATAAAAATTGCCGCGGCCGTGCCACAGCAAAGACCAAGGAACACAATGAGCGGAAGCTCCAGCAGTGAATTGAGCTGCAGCGCCGGTAGTTGGAAGAGGGAATCACCAGGAGACAGCGCGTGGCTGATCGTGGAGGCTGCGACGGCAGCCAGCATCACCGGTATGAAACTGAGAACCGTGTATTCGCCCAGAATGACTTCCAGAGTGAACAAGACGCCGGCCAGCGGGGT
>JAAENL010000397.1 GCA_024224435.1 Halieaceae bacterium | reverse complement strand
CCTTACCTTGATGGTGCATCACCCTTACCTTGATCCTACATCAGTCCTACCCTTTTCTCACCCCCTGCCAGGAGGCGTTGGAGAACCTTAATCAAATCATCTATGGCATTCTTTAAAAAAGTGCAACAAAAGATCAACAATCTGTGGTATCCGCAGTCGATCACCGTGGGCAAACCCGTGAGTACCGATCAAGTAGCCGACCGACTGGCTCAAATCTCGACCGTAAGCCGTGCCGACACCTACGCCGTGCTCAAAGACCTGGGCGGCGTATTGGGCGACTACATGGCGCAGGGACGTACCGTGAAGCTCGAAGGGCTGGGCACGTTTTACTACACCGCTGCCACCAACGGACAGGGGGTGGATGCGCCCGAGAAGGTAAAGTCGACCATGATTACGGGCGTGCGAGTGCGTTTCATCCCCGAAACCACGCGTACCAGCTCGGGCAAGGTGGCTACCCGTTCGCTCGTAAGCAACGAAATCTTCTGGGAAGAGTGGGGCGGCAAAGACCCCGGCAGCACCGACGGTGGCGAAGGCGAACCGGAGAATCCGTTCGAGTAACGTTCTTCTCGCACGGTGCCGCAGCAACGCAGGCATCTCGTAGGCCGGGCACCGGCACCTTGTGAACCAAACGAATTGTGGCGAACGCTATCATCGGCTATCGGTGAGGGCGTTCGCCACTGTCGTATCCGCCTATTAATATTTATTAATAAGTGGAACATTCGCCCATCTGTTTCCATTATTACATACAACATAAAGCATCACCTATCCATCGTATGAAAAGAAACAGAATCATGGTCATGGCGGCATTGTGGATGCTTCCACTCACTGCCGTGGCGCAAGTACAGCTCAGCTTCGAGGAGGCTCTGCAACTGCTGTCGAAACAGAATCAGCGCGTAAAGATAGCCGACAAGGGCATAGAGATAGCCCGCATGGAGCGCGGCAAACTCAACGCCTTGTGGTATCCGAGCCTTCAGGGGGCGGGCTCGTGGGTACATCTCTCGCAGAAGATCGAGGTCAAGCAACCCCTGTCGCAGTTCACCGATCCGGCCAAGGATTTCGTACACTCCATCCTGCCGAACGACCAACTCATCTCGTCCATTCTCGACCAGATAGGCTCGAACACGCTCATCTTTCCGCTCGCCCCGAGCAACCTCACCACCGTCGATCTGACGGCCGAATGGGTGCTCTTTGCCGGTGGCAAACGGGTACGTGCCGGACGCATCGGTCAGGCGATGGTCGATCTGGCACACGAGAACCGGGCACAGGTAACCGTTGCTCAACAGACCTTGCTGACCGAAACCTATTACGGTCTGCGCCTTGCCCGACAGGTGGTAGCCGTTCGGCAAGCCACCTACGCAGCCCTGCGGAAGCATTACGAAGATGCCCTCAAGCTCGAAGAGAACGGCATGATAGGCCGTGCCGGACGACTCTTTGCCCAAGTAAACAAGGAGGAGGCCAAGCGGGAGTTTGAAGCCGCCCGCAAAGACGAAACAGTGATGCAACGCGCGCTCAAATCCCTGCTGAAGCAGGCATCGGATAGTGTGGACATCGAACCCACCTCGCCCCTGTTCATGAACGACTCGCTGCCGCCGCGGATGCTCTTCGACCAAGCCGTAGGCAGTGGCAACGCCTTGCTGGGGCAACTGCGCATTCAGGAGCGCATCGCCCACGAGCAGGTGGGCATCGACCGCAGCGGCTACCTGCCCAACATTGCCCTGTTCGGCAAACAGACCCTTTACTCGAAGGGCATACAGCGCAACCTCGTTCCGCGTTCGATGGTCGGTGTCGGCTTTACGTGGAACCTCTTCGACGGACTCGAGCGTGAGAAGCGCATCCGACAGTCGCGCCTCATCGAACAAACCGTAGCACTAAGCCGCGCCCAAGCCGAGGACGATCTGCTGGTAGCCGTCGACAAGCTCTACACGCAACTGCAAAAGGCGCAGGAGAGCGTACAGACGCTCAACACAACCATCGCCCTGAGCGAGGAACTGGTGCGCATCCGCAAACGCTCCTTTGCCGAGGGCATGGCTACCTCGCTCGAGGTGATCGATGCCGAAACGATGCTTGCCAAGGTGCAGGTAGCCCGGCTGGCTGCGTATTACGAATACGATGTATCGCTGATGCAGTTGCTGTCGATCTGCGGCACAACGCAACAGTTCGGCACGTACAGGAAAATCTCATTCAACTAAACATACACTATATCTTATGAAACGAAATAATCGTACGATCAGTTGGGCATTTGCCCTTGTGATGCTGGGCATTGCCCTGTTTACCATCATCGGGATGGTGCTGACCAGCCGCCAACCCATCGTCTTGCAGGGGCAGGTCGAAGCCACCGAGATCCGCATCAGCGGCAAGCTACCCGGACGGGTGGATACGTTCCTCGTAAGCGAGGGCGACCGGGTGAAACGGGGCGACACGCTGGTCATCATCAACAGCCCCGAGGTATATGCCAAGTACCGTCAGCTCGACGCCTTGGAGCAGGTAGCCATTCAGCAGAACAAAAAGATCGATGCCGGCACCCGCAAACAGATCATCGGAACGGCCTTGCAACTGTGGAACAAGACCAAAAGCGATCTGAAGCTGGCGCAAACCACCCACCGGCGCATCCTGACTCTGTATAAGGACAGTGTGGTGACCTCGCAACGCAAAGACGAGGTAGAGGCCTTGTATCAGTCGGCTCTGGCTGCCGAACGGGCGGCACACGAGCAGTATCAGCTGGCACTCGACGGAGCGCAACGGGAGGATAAAGCCTCATCGCTCTCGATGGTGCACGCGGCACAAAGCACGGTCGACGAGGTATCCTCGCTCCTACTCGATGCCCACCTCACCGCACCTGCCGACGGACAGATAGCGACCATCTTCCCCAAACGGGGCGAACTCGTTGCACCGGGCACACCGCTCATGTCGCTGGTCGTGATGAGCGATGCCCACGTGGTGCTCAACGTGCGCGAAGACCGTCTGCCGCTCTTCCGCATGGGAGGCACGTTTACGGGCGATGTACCGGCATTGGTACAAAAGGGGGTGGAGTTCCGCATCTACTACATCAGTCCGCTGGGGAGCTTCGCCACGTGGAAGTCGACCAAGCAGACGGGCAGCTACGATATGCAGACGTTTGAGATTCATGCACGCCCCACCCAACCGCTCGACGGGCTGCGACCGGGGATGTCTGTACTCATTTCACTGGCCGACCTATGAAAAAAGTCAGCGAAAGCCGGTACTACCCGGTGGTGAAACGCGAACTGGAGCGTATGACCGCCCGCCGCTTCTACTTCGGCGTGTGTATCGTGCTGCCGCTCTTTACGCTCTTCTTCATGGCCACGATCTTCGGCAACGGACAGATGGAGAACATCCCCATCGGCATTGTAGACCAAGACCAGACGGCCACCTCGCGCACCATTGCCCGGAACATCGCTGCTGTGCCTACCTTTCACGTAACGCAAACGTTCGTCAACGAAGCTGCCGCACGTGAGGCGGTGCAGCGGAAGGAGATATACGGCTATCTCTCCATCCCTGCCAACTTCGAGCAGAAGGCCGTGACCGGCAAGAACCCCACGCTCTGCTATTACTATCATTATGCCTTATTATCGGTGGGGGGCGAGCTGATGGCAGCTTTCGAAACGGCACTGGCACCGGTGGCACTATCGCCCGTAGCCATGCAGGCAATGGCCTTGGGAGTGAGCGAAGAACGCATCGAAACCTTTCTGCTGCCCGTAGAGGGGAGCGACCATCCGCTCTATAACCCGTCGCTCGACTACTCGGTCTACTTGAGTCTGCCCTTCTTCTATGTACTGTTTCAGGTACTCATTCTGCTCACTACGGTCTATGCGGCGGGTATCGAAATCAAGTTCGGCACGGCAGGCGAATGGCTGAGTACCGCCCGTGGCAACATCGTTGTTGCGGTAGTGGGCAAACTGCTGCCCTATACGCTGATTTATACGCTGATGGGCATGCTCGCCAACTATGTGATGCTGGATATCCTGCACATCCCGTTCGAGGGCAACTGGTGGTTGCTCAACGGGCTGACGGTGCTCTTCATCATCGCCACACAGGCATTGGGGCTGTTTCTGTTCTCCTTGTTTCCGGCCATCTCGATCATCATCAGCATCGTATCGATGGTGGGGTCGTTGGGGGCAACACTGTCGGGGGTTACGTTTCCGGTAGCCAATATGTATCCGTTGGTGCGCGATGCCTCTTACCTCTTCCCGGTGCGGCACTTCACCGAAATCACACAAACCATGCTCTACTACAATGGCGGCTTTGCCTACCTATGGCCCTCGGCGGTGATCCTTTGCATCTTCCCGCTACTGGCATTGGCACTGCTTCCGCACTTGAAACGAGCCATAGAAAGTAATCGATATGAAAATATTCAATAAGCGGCAAGAGATCGTGTTTGTCATCGTGCGCGAGTTTCGTGCCATCAGCCGGAGCTATGCCGTATTGCTGGTGCTGGCGGGAGGTATCTTCGCCTACGGACTGCTTTACAACTATATGTACGCTCCCAATATAGTAACCGACGCTCCTGTGGCGGTGGTCGACCGCTCGCACAGTGCACTCAGCCGGAACTATGTGCGTTGGCTCGACGCCACCCCACAGGTATCGATCTATGCACAGGCCGACAACTTCGTCGAAGCACGCGAATGGATGAAGCAAGGGCGTGTGCAAGGCATCATCTACCTGCCCCATAACTTCGAAGAGCGGGTGTTCCGGGGCAGCGAAGCCGTGTTCTCCCTCTACTCCACCACCGATGCCTTTCTCTACTTCGAGGCCTTGCAAAAAGCCTCTGCACAGGTGATGCTGGCTATCAATGATACGTATCGGTCGGCAGGTACCTCCTTTCTGCCACCGCAAGGGTTGCTGGCGGTGATGATGGCAAAACCCATCGCCGTAGAAGGCACTGCGCTTTATAACGTAACCGAAGGGTATGGCTCGTACCTCATTCCGGGGGTACTCATGGTCATCCTCTTTCAAACCTTGCTGATGGTAATCGGGATGCTGACGGGCGAGGAAGCACATTCGGGCGGCATCCGTGCCTATCGGGTGTGGGGCAACCATCGCTGGCAGTCGGCCTTGCGCATCGTCTTGGGCAAATCGTTCGTGTACTGCCTGCTCTATGCTGTCTTTGCGCTGTTCCTGTTGGGGTTGCTTCCGCATTTCTTCAGTATTCCCAACATCGGCAACGGGTTCAACATCGTTCTGCTGATGATTCCCTACCTGCTGGCAACCTCCTTCTTCGGACTGGCAGCCTCGCGATGGTTTACCGACTCCGAAGCTCCCATCCTGATGATTGCCTTCTTCTCCGTAGGGCTGATCTTCCTTTCGGGCGTGTCGTATCCGCTCGAACTCATGCCGTGGTACTGGCAGGCAACCCACTACCTGATACCGGCAGCACCGGCTACACTGGCGTTCGTAAAAGTGAACTCCATGGGAGCAAGCATGGCCGATATACGCACCGAGTACATCACCCTGTGCATACAAACAGTGGTTTATTTCGGTTTGAGCGTATGGGTGTATCGCTGGAAGATAATCAAACAATAAATAGGACCAACCGCCAAACAATTTGGCCTGCAATTACATTATATAATAGAGAGCCGTTCCAGTGTATAACCTTTAATGACTTCATGTATGGATAATGTAGTTGACAGAAATGTACCCATTGCAGACGAAAACATTGCCCCCAATGGACGACCTGCAAAAAACAAGTTTGGTAATTGGAGTGACGGAGTATCCAAAACGATACACGACCCCGCCGATGATCCTGAAAACCTCACTCCGGAAGAGAGAGAGAAGCGTATCAAGGAAATGGAAGAGATCATTAAAAAAGAGATTGAATAAAGCATGGAAGCGGGTATCATCTACACCAGATAGATACCCGCTTCTATGTTTGATACACTTCTATTGTTTTATAGCTTGATATACGGTCTTTGCCATGACTTCGGCTCCTTTTTCGTTGGGATGAACCTGATCGGGAAACAATTCGGGCATATGATCCATCGCTGCATGAAGATCGATAACCTTCAGCTTATTCTTCTTGGCAACTTTGCGTATCATCGGAATCAGTTCATTCACAATAATGCTGTCATTTATGCCGGCAGTTGCCTCGGGCGTATAAGCCTTAGCAGGCAGGCAGAGATAAATGTCCGGATGGGCAGGCAGTGAACGAAAAGCATCGATCATCTGCTGCATATCCTTCATATAATCGGCCTTAAACTGCCAGTTGTGCTGCTTCGAGTCATTGGTTCCGAGTTTGATAATAACCACCTGCGGATTAAACGCCAACGCATTGCGATAGGCCGGTTCGTTCATATAAGGGTGGTCGCCTTTATTCAGCATCGTACGCGCACTCACCCCGTAGTTATGAACCAGATACTCATCGCCCAATAAGCGTGCCAATACAGCCGGATAACTATCGTGCATACGGTCTTTGATCCGCGCACCAAACGTAATACTATTCCCGATACACGCTACCCGAATGGCATTGCTGCGGGGAGCTTTCCAGGTTTGCAACCAAGAGGTAAGGGCGTCGAGCATTTGTGTCTTATACAGAAAACTTTCGTTGATGCCCCAGCCGTGTCCACCCGAAGGAAACACATGAAACGAGGCAGGTACGTTCTGCTTATTCAATGCCACATAATAGTTGGCACCATTGGCGGGCGGCACCACCTTGTCATCATCGCTATATACAATGAAGGCGCGAGGT
>JAAENL010000396.1 GCA_024224435.1 Halieaceae bacterium | reverse complement strand
TGTCCAAGGAAACATTTGAACGTACAAAACCCCACGTTAACGTAGGTACGATTGGCCACGTTGATCACGGTAAAACGACGCTTACGGCGGCACTGACGCGCGTATGCTCAGAGGTATGGGGAGGCGAAGCGGTCGAGTTTGACGGTATCGACAACGCCCCTGAAGAGAAAGAGCGAGGCATTACGATTGCGACGTCTCACGTTGAGTATGAATCGCCCGGCCGTCACTACGCACACGTAGACTGCCCGGGACACGCAGACTATGTGAAGAACATGATCACCGGTGCTGCACAGATGGACGGTGCTATTTTGGTCTGTGGCGCGACTGACGGCCCTATGCCGCAGACGCGTGAGCACATTCTGCTGTCACGCCAGGTAGGCGTGCCTTACATTGTTGTGTTTATGAATAAGGCGGACCTGCTGGCGGAAGACTGCGGCGGTGCAGACTCTGACGAGTACGCTGAGATGAAGGAGCTGGTTGAAATGGAGCTGCGTGAGCTTCTGGACCAGTATGAGTTTCCTGGAGACGACACGCCGATCATCTGTGGCTCTGCCCTGATGGCGCTGGAAGGCAAGGACGATAACGGTCTGGGTACTACCGCGGTGAAGGAGCTGGTTGAGACGCTGGATTCTTATATTCCTGAGCCCGAGCGCGCGATAGACCAGCCGTTCCTGATGCCGGTTGAGGATGTGTTCTCTATCTCTGGTCGCGGTACGGTTGTCACCGGTCGTGTAGAGCGTGGAGTGATCAAGGTAGGTGAAGAGATCGAGATTGTCGGGATCAAAGAGACCCAGACGACGACGTGCACGGGTGTTGAGATGTTCCGCAAGCTGCTGGACGAGGGTCGTGCTGGAGAGAACGTGGGCGTACTGCTGCGTGGCACCAAGCGCGAGGAAGTAGAGCGTGGTCAGGTACTTGCGGTTCCGGGCAGTGTTAATCCACACACCAAGTTTGAGGCAGAGGTTTACATTTTGTCGAAGGACGAGGGTGGTCGTCACACGCCGTTTTTCAAGGGTTACCGTCCGCAGTTTTACTTCCGTACGACGGATGTTACCGGTGCGGTTGAGTTGCCGGAAGGTGTTGAGATGGTGATGCCTGGTGACAACGTGCAGATGGAAGCGACGCTGATTGCACCGATTGCGATGGAAGAGGGCCTGCGTTTTGCGATTCGCGAAGGTGGCCGCACTGTTGGTGCTGGCGTGGTAGCCAAAATCATCGAGTAAGTGTCTGCCGGACTTTTGAGGAGGCGGAACAGCCAGTGACCCTGGCACCGTGAATCAGTTGTCTCGCTTGAGTGAAGAGCCCGGCCATACAGCCGGGCTTTTTTGTGGACGCTAATTAGGTGGTGGTTGAGTGGTGATTAGGTGGTGATTAGGGGGCAAAAGGACACCCCCCCCCTCGATGGAGGACAAACGCGATCACCGGTGCTCTACGTGCGGCTGTTTATATCGGATAGTTGCTCGTTGAGGGTCAGAAAGTCATACAGCAGGCCGACAACAATGATTGCTGCAGCAAAGGGAATGACAATGAACACGCCGCTGGCCGCCAGGAAGAGCAGCCCTGTCCAGATTTTTCCCATATAGAAACGATGCAGACCCAATGGCCCAAGAAAGGTCAGTAATACCCAGGCTACACTGTAATTGACCCTGCCAGGCTCGAAGCGTGTGTCAGCCTGCCGCGCCATTGAGGGTATCAGGAGCAGATCGATGATCCAGCCAATGAAGAATAGTCCGAAAGTCAGGAACCAGATAACGCCGGTGACCTGCTTGCCAAAATAAAAGCGATGGGCACCGATAAAGCCGAAAATCCAAAGGACGTAGCCCATTAACATCGAGTGGGTGGCGTGTTCCTCGCGCATTGGCATGATCTCTTGTGCTGGTTTGTGTTCATGCATGGTCAGGGCTTGAGTGCGTTACGTCAAGCCGTCGCGATGCCCTTACCTGCGCCGATTGTCATGACGAGTGCAGTGGCCCTGATAACCCCTGGCCAGATTTAACCCCTCTAATCGATTGTTATAGCCTCATTGTCCGCCCTGAGGCATCGCTACCAAGGGTGCGGCGCCCGGGGCCATGCTCTTGAGAATAGTTGCGGGAAGCGCGATCAGACGCCATCGAGCCTGACAGGCAGACCAAACGGGCGGCCAGCCAGCCGGTACGAGATAACGGCAGCACACGAGGTATAACTGCTGGTTATGCAGCGAACCGACTCAACATCAATCTTCTGTATATTTTATACGTGTTCCACCTTGACAGTGCAGGGGGCCATCATTAGAATTCGCGTTCCTTTTTCGGGGGACTCCCTAGCGGGTCTCTGGTTTTTTATTGTTTGGAGCTTAGTCAGGTGCAGAATCAACGCATTCGTATACGCCTCAAGGCCTTTGACCATCGTCTAATCGATTCCTCCACGCAGGAGATCGTTGAGACAGCGCGCCGCACAGGGGCACTGGTGAAAGGACCGATTCCTCTTCCCACGCGGAAAGAAAAGTTTACCGTGCTGGTTTCGCCTCACGTCAACAAGGATGCCCGCGATCAGTACGAGATTCGTACCCATAAGCGTCTCCTGGACATTGTCGAGCCCACGGAGAAGACGGTAGATGCACTGATGAAGCTCGACCTGGCAGCAGGTGTAGAAGTACAGATCAGTCTTGGTTAGCTGCGAAATGTAGTGTGACCTGTCCCCACCGCAGAGCGGGCCCGGCCCAAATCGGCAGTGGGGGTGTAACGTCCGGCAAAGGCAAGTAGCAGGACGGCCATAGAGGGTTAAGCCCCGTACACTGAGAGGATAGAAGAATGAGCATTGGATTAGTCGGCCGAAAGTCCGGCATGACGCGCGTTTTCACAGAAGACGGCGCTTCCATACCAGTAACCGTAGTGGAGGTAACTCCAAACCGCGTTACTCAGATCAAAGAAGTCGATAGCGATGGCTATCGCGCAGTTCAGGTTACAGCGGGAAGCCGTAAGGCCTCAAAAGTGAGCAAGTCAGAAGCAGGCCAGTTTGCGAAAGCGGGCGTGGAAGCCGGCACAGGTTTGTGGGAATTCCGCTTGGCGGATGCCGAGGATGCTCCTGAAGTGGGTGCTGAGCTGACAGTTGAACGATTTGAAGCGGGTCAGAAGGTCGATGTAGCCGGCAAGTCCAAGGGTAAGGGCTTCCAGGGAGTGATCAAGCGTTGGAATTTTGCCATGCAGGATGCCACCCACGGCAACTCGCTGTCGCACCGCGCGCCCGGATCCATCGGTCAATGTCAGACGCCGGGTCGCGTCTGGAAGGGCAAGAAAATGTCCGGCCATATGGGGGCGGAAAATGTAACTACTCAGGGGCTCGAAGTGGTCCGGGTAGATACTGATCGCAATTTATTACTTATCAAGGGCGCAGTGCCTGGCGCTCCCGGTGGCGACGTTATCGTTCGTCCCGCGGTTAAAGCTTAAGGTTAGGGGGTCTCTAACGTGGAATTAAGTGTAATGAAGCCGGGCAACAGCGAAGCAGGCAAAGTGTCTGTTTCGGATGACGCTTTTGCTCGGGAGTACAACGAAGATCTGGTGCACCAGGTTGTAACAGCTCATCTTGCTGGGTCCAGGCAGGGGACGCGCGCACAGAAAAATCGCGCTGATGTCAGGGGCGGGGGCAAAAAGCCCTGGCGCCAAAAAGGGACTGGCCGAGCACGGGCTGGAACATCCAGCTCCCCGATCTGGCGCTCTGGTGGTGTAACGTTCGCGGCCAGGCCGCAGGATCACACCCAGAAAGTGAACCGTAAAATGTACCGCGCTGCAATGCAGACCATCATGTCTGAGCTGGCGCGCCAGGATCGACTGATGGTGGTAGAAAGCCTGGATTTGGAAGAACCGAAGACCAAGTTGCTGGCCAAGCAGCTCGAAGAGTTTGGCCTCGATAACGTATTGATTGTTTCAGCGGAAGTCGGCAAGAACCTCTATCTGGCTTCACGTAATTTGCACAAAGTGAACGTACTCGATGTCGAGGGTATGGATCCGGTGAGCTTGATCGGGCACGAAAAGGTGTTGGTCACTGTCGATGCAGTGAAAAAGATTGAGGAGATGCTGGCATGAACCAGGAGCGCGTATTTCAGGTGCTAGTGGGGCCGCATACTTCTGAGAAGGCAGCTATCGCTGCCGATACCAGTAACCAGTATGTCTTCAAGGTCGCTGTGGATGCGACGAAGTCAGAGGTCAGGAAAGCGGTTGAGCAGCTGTTTAAGGTAGATGTGGTGGATGTCACAACCCTTCGCGTGAAGGGTAAGTCCAAGCGCACTCGTTATGGCATGAGCATCCGGCCGACCTGGAAGAAGGCTTACGTGAAATTGGCGCAGGGTCAAGATATTGACTTTGCCCTGGCGGATTAAGGAGTAGGAGCGAAATGGCAGTTTTAAAGAGTAAGCCCACTTCTCCGGGTCGTCGCCACGTTGTTCGGGTCGTCAATGACGAACTGCACAAGGGAGCGCCGTATGCGCCGCTGCTGGAAAAGCAGAACAAGACAGGCGGCCGCAACAACAATGGGCGTATCACTACTCGGCACAAAGGTGGTGGTCACAAGCACCATTACCGCATAGTGGATTTCAAGCGCATCAAGGATGGCATTCCAGCCACGGTTGAGCGTTTGGAGTATGACCCCAATCGCACCGCACACATTGCGTTGCTTTTGTTCGCAGATGGTGAGCGACGTTACATCGTGGCTCCCAAGGGCGTTTCGGCCGGGGAGGTCCTGCAGTCAGGTCCGTCCGCCCCTATCAAGACCGGCAACTGCCTGCCGCTGCGCAACATTCCTGTGGGTTCTGTTGTTCATTGTATTGAATTGAAGCCCGGCAAGGGTGCGCAGTTGGCGCGTTCTGCGGGCGCTTCGGTGCAGTTGGTGGCTCGTGAGGGGCAATACGCAACACTGCGATTGCGTTCTGGCGAGATGAGAAAGGTGTTGGCCGATTGCCGAGCAACGCTGGGAGAGGTATCAAACTCCGAGCACAACTTGCGTAAGTTGGGCAAAGCGGGTGCTTCTCGTTGGCGTGGTATCCGGCCTACCGTTCGCGGTGTTGCCATGAACCCGGTAGACCACCCACATGGTGGTGGTGAAGGTCGTACTTCTGGCGGTCGTCATCCGGTCAGCCCCTGGGGAACGCCCGCCAAAGGCTACAAGACCCGCAAGAACAAGCGCACGGATAATTTGATCGTGCGTCGCCGTGGTAAGAAATAGATTCGGATACTGACTCGAGGAAAATATTGTGCCGCGTTCACTAAAAAAAGGTCCGTTTATCGATCTTCACCTGATGAAAAAGGTCGAGGCCGCCGTTGAAAGTAATGATCGTCGTCCGATCAAGACCTGGTCGCGCCGCTCCATGGTGTCACCTGATATGGTTGGTCTGACGATTGCTGTACACAACGGTCGCCAGCATGTGCCGGTCTTGATCAACGAAGATATGGTGGGTCACAAGCTGGGCGAATTCGCATCGACCCGGACGTTCCGCGGACACATCGCGGACAAGTCAGCCAAGCGCTAGACGCTTATCTGCATTGAGGGATATGAGATGGAAGTAGCAGCAAAGTTGAAAGGCGCGCAAATATCGCCACAGAAAGTTCGCCTGGTGGCGGATCAGATTCGCGGTAAAGACGTAGAGGAAGCGCTTGGATTGCTGGAGTTCAGCACCAAGAAAGCGGCTCATATCGTTAAGAAAGTGCTTGATTCTGCTATTGCTAATGCAGAAAACAACGAGGGTGCAGACGTGGACGAGCTGAAAGTGTCCACCGTATTTGTTGATCAGGGCAGAACCATGAAGCGGTTGCGCCCCAGAGCGAAAGGCCGTGCAGACCGCATTTTGAAGCGTAGCTGTCACATCACGGTAAAAGTTTCAGACGGCGACAGCCAGGTTTAGGAGAAGACTAAATGGGTCAGAAAGTACACCCCACGGGCATCCGCCTCGGCATCGTTAAGGATCATACTTCGATCTGGTACGCCGATAGCAAGAACTACGCCCAGCAGCTGATAAGCGATTTGCAGGCGCGTGAGTATATTGAGAAGGCACTGGATCACGCATCAGTAAGCCGGGTCGTCATCGAGCGTCCAGCGCAAACAGCGCGCATTACCATTCACACGGCCCGTCCGGGTATCGTGATCGGTAAGAAGGGTGAAGATGTAGATAAGCTTCGGAAAGATCTCTCTCAGAAAATGGGAGTGCCTGTACACATTAATATTGAAGAGATTCGCAAGCCGGATCTGGACGCGCGACTCGTGGCCCAAAACGTTGCTCAGCAGCTGGAGCGACGCGTCATGTTTCGTCGCGCCATGAAGCGCGTTGTGCAGAACGCCATGCGTCAGGGTGCACAAGGTATCAAGGTGCAAATTGGTGGACGCCTTGGCGGCGCAGAAATTGCTCGCACCGAATGGTACCGAGAGGGCAGGGTGCCGTTGCATACGCTACGTGCTGACATCGATTATGCAACTTACGAAGCCGAGACGACCTATGGAATCCTGGGCGTTAAGGTATGGATATTCAAGGGTGAAGTCATCGGTAGTGAAGCCCCGGCCGAGACGACCAAGAAGACAGCAACTAGTTAAGGGTTACGCAGATGCTTCAACCAAAGCGTACAAAGTTCCGCAAGACGCACAAGGGCCGCAACCGGGGCCTTGCCCATCGCGGTAGCAAGGTTAGCTTCGGCGAATACGGGCTGAAGTCTGTTGGCCGCGGCCGAATCACCGCTCGACAGATAGAAGCGGCTCGACGTGCGATGACACGCCATATCAAGCGTGGCGGGAAAATCTGGATTCGTGTTTTTCCAGATAAGCCGATTACTGGTAAGCCGCTAGAGGTTCGCCAGGGTAAAGGGAAGGGTAACGTTGAATACTGGGTTGCCCAGATTCAGCCCGGAAAAATCCTTTACGAGGTTCAGGGTGTTTCTGAGGAGTTGGCGCGTGAAGCATTTGAGCTCGCAGCGGCCAAGATCCCGGTAGCCACGAAATTTGTCAAACGGACGGTAATGTAATGAAAGCAAGCGAATTGCGCGAAAAGTCCGCAGAAGAGTTAAACAGCGAGTTGTTGTCGTTGCGCGAAGAGCAGTTCAGGCTCCGCATGCAGGTGTCTACCGGTCAGTTGGGACAGACACATCTTCTGAAAAATACTCAGAAAGACGTTGCTCGAATCAAGACTGTGCTCACTGAAAAGGCGGGTGAATAACGATGGCCGTAGCAGAGAATCGCACCAGAGTGGTGACCGGGAAGGTGGTCAGCAACAAGATGGACAAGACCGTCACCGTTATGGTGGAGCGTCGTGAGAAGCACCCTGTATATGGGAAGTACCTGACGCGCTCTTCAAAAATTCATGCGCATGATGAAAGTAATCAGTGCAATGTCGGCGACACGGTTACTGTTGCAGAATCACGTCCTATTTCCAAGTCCAAGACATGGCGCTTGCTGGAAATTATCGAGAGTGCAGCTCAGGTATAGACTCGTTATGCGGGTCCTGGGGGAAGCGGCGGTGCCGCAAGTGGGAGTAGAACATGATTCAAACACAGTCATATTTGGAAGTCGCAGATAACAGTGGCGCGCGCCGCGTTATGTGTATCAAGGTACTGGGTGGCTCCAAGCGTCGCTATGCCCGTGTCGGTGACCTGATTAAGGTCACTGTGAAGGAAGCAATTCCCAGGGGTAAGGTGAAGAAAGGTCAGGTGATGACTGCAGTAGTCGTGCGTACGAAGAAGGGTGTGCGTCGTTCAGACGGTTCACTTATCAAGTTCGACGATAATGCGGCGGTTTTGCTCAATGCGCAGGACGCACCAATTGGCACACGTATTTTTGGGCCCGTGACCAGAGAGCTGCGTGGTGAGAAGTTCATGAAGATTATCTCACTGGCTCCGGAAGTCATCTAGTCAACCGGATAGGAATGGGTAGAACAATGTTGAAAATCAAAAGAGATGACGAGGTGATCGTCTTGGCCGGTAAGGACAAGGGGAAGCGTGGAACCGTAAGAACCGTGCTCCCCAACAGCAAGCTCATTGTGTCCGGTGTCAATATGATCAAGAAGCATACAAAGCCGAATCCTCAGGCCGGCATTGCTGGCGGTATCGTAGAGAAAGAAAGCGCGATACAGGGTTCAAATGTGGCGATTTTCAATTCCGCCACAAATAAAGCTGATCGTGTCGGTTTCAAGTTTGTCGGAGATCGTAAGGTTCGTGTTTTCAAGTCCAGCGGCGAGGAGATCGACTCCTAGGCTCCCGCTAGCTGAATGGTCAACAGGTAATAAACATGGCGACGTTGAAAGAAAGATATAAGAGCGAGATTGTTCCTAAATTGCAGGAGGAACTCGGGCTTAAGAATGTGATGGAGACCCCTCGGGTCACCAAGATCACCCTCAATATGGGTGTCGGTGAGGCTCTGGGCGATAAAAAAGTTCTTGAGAATGCAGTTGCGGACATGGAGAAAATCTCGGGTCAAAAACCCGTGGTCACCAAGGCACGCAAATCGATTGCAGGGTTCAAGGTTCGTGATGGTTGCGCGAAAGATCTATCGGTGTTGGCGCATTAGGTTTTCATGCATTCCTTCAAAAGAAGAACATGCCATTTGAGTGTGCCATGGCGAAGGTCTGGAACAATCGCATATTCTCTCACATAGAAAATAAGTTGCATGACGCAAATCTGGATCTGGGTTCTATCAGAGGAGAAGCACCAGACGCTGCCGGAACGGGCAGGAGGTTCAGTCACACGATGGCGATTGCGCCCAACGCATCTAGCAGCATTATCATGGGAAATACATCACCAAGTATTG
>JAAENL010000395.1 GCA_024224435.1 Halieaceae bacterium | reverse complement strand
TTGTAATATCGTTGATGAAGCCTTGTATGACGAACCGCCGACCATGTTGGTCGCCACGGTAGATAAATTCGCCAGACTGGCCTGGGAAGAGCGCGCCAACGCGTTTTTAGGCGGCACACAGCATCGACCGCCGGAACTCATCATCCAGGATGAGTTGCACCTGATCGCCAGCGCGCTGGGTTCGGTGGCCGGTCTGTACGAAGCCGCTATCGACACCGTGCTTCAATTGCGCGGTGTGTATCCGAAGTACATCGCATCGACCGCCACCATCCGCATGGCGGACCAACAGGTGAAACGACTGTATGGACGCGAAGTCGCCGTGTTTCCGCCGCCGGGACTGAGTTGCGACGATGCCTATTTCGCCCGTACCGTGCCTCTGGAGCAACGCCCAGGCCGAATCTACGTAGGCTATCTGGCGCCGATGCTGAACCGTCAGCAATGCCTGGCGCCGCTGGCGGCGGCATTGCTGTTGGCCCCGCACGTATTGTTCGAGATTGATCAGCACGAGCAGGAACTGCTGGATGCCTGGTGGACGCAGGTGGTGTATCACGGCAGCCTTAAGGGGGTAGGGAACAGCCACACGGCTTTTGCGAGCGATGTGCGCGATTTCATGCGGTTGTTGTCTGGCACAACGGAGGCGCAGGCCCAGGAAAACGAAAAGGCGAGGAAACAAGAACGCTCGACGCCGAGCATTGCACAACTTACCAGCTTGCAGACTGCGGCACAGAATGCAGACATTTTCGCCCGGTTGAGCAAAACGCGCGAAGAGGATGGCTGCCTGGATGCCGTGCTGGCCACCAATATGATCTCGGTCGGGCTTGATGTGGCTCGGTTGGCACTGATGATTATCAACGGCCAGCCGTTGACTACGGCGGAATATATTCAGGCCAGCAGCCGCGTGGGCCGGAGCGAGGCGCCCGGCGTGGTGTTCGCGAACTATTACCGTGAACAGGCACGCAGCCTGTCACACTACGAGAGTTTCCGCCCTTACCATGAAGCTTTCTACCGTTTCGTCGAGCCTACCAGCGTCACGCCCTATACCTACCAAGCCCGCCTGCGCGCCCTACCAGCGGCGCTGGTTATCGTGATGCGACACGGTGGATTTGGATTGTTGAATAACGGTGCAGCTGGGAACTTTGATCCGGACAATTCGCATGTTGCCAAAGCCGTTGAACAACTCAAACGCCGTTGCATACAGTCAGCACCCGATCAGGGCGATGAAGTCAGCGAGCATATCGATGCCCTAATTACTGATTGGCAGATCGAGGTCGAACGTTGCCGGATAGCTCGTAGACAATTGGAGTATCAAGTTCCTGAAAAGGACAATGGGCGTGATCGCCTGTTGTATAACCATGATGATCGGATTCGTGGCCTGTGGCCGACCTTGCAATCCCTGCGCAACGTCGAAAACACTGCCCTGCTCAAGGCGTTATGAACGATGGCCAATGAACTGATCCCGATACGCCTGTCACACCTGCTTGCCCATAGCGGCGTCGGGGCCATCGTTCGTGGGGCGAATGGGCTTGTGGTCGTTCAGGACACCCGGCAATGGACGGATCGCCAGGGCATCTCCGCCGGCAAACTGATTCCGTATGTGGAGCGCGTGTGTGCCGCGCTGGGACTTGAGGAACAACTGCGCGAGCCGCCTGTAGCGAAAGAGCTGGCAAATGGCCAGGTAGACGGCACTAGTGTACCGGCGACGCGATTCCCTTCCTGGATGCGATGCCCGGCCTGTGGCTCCATGTATCGTTGGCCATGGCGGAAGGATCAGCCCGATCACGCCCCGCATTGCAATCATCAAGATTGCAAGCTTCATCCGAAACTGGAGCAGGTGACGTGGGTGCTCGTACATCCAGAGGGATATCTCGCCGATGTACCATGGCATTTTCTCGCACATCAAGGGGCTCGCGATCCCTCACAACACAATTGCAAAGTACAAGATCAATTACGTTTAATTGAGCGTGGCTACGAAGAGCGCTTATTACGGTGCGGCGCCTGCCGTGCTGGAACCCGTTTTCGTGGTAATGAACGAGTGGGCTTCGGCCAGGGTCGGATGCAGCCATGGACTAAAGATGATCAGGTTCCTCCAAGAGAGAGTGAGGAACCTGATAGCGATGATCTGGCGCAAGTGCTTGCAATCAATGACACGCGGGTCTATGCGCCAGTCACTGAACCCGTTCTAGTGATTCCACCGGAATCCCGTGTGCGCAAGGGAACCGTCGTGGATCGCCTGTACCGCAATTCCGGTGATCGTAGTCGCATCGACGGAGCACGAACACCATTGGCGAGGAAAGGCATCATACGGACGCTAGCGACGGAATATCGCTGTACGCCAGACGATATCGAAACCGCATTGGCTGATCTTGCCCGCGGCTATCCCTTGTATGGCGAGAACCTTACGCCCGGGCAATTGCGGGAAAGCGAATTCAAGGCATTCCTGGAGGTGCTGCCCGACCAGCGCGAGGACGAAGACCTGGTGACTCGCAACAGAAGTGACGAGTGGTGCGAACTGGGAAGCGCGGTCGATCTAAATTCTGAGGAACGGAAAATTGTCCACAGCGTTCGTCACCTTGTCCGCGTGGATCGCCTCAAGGCGGTGAAGGTATTCAAGGGCTTCACCCGCTT
>JAAENL010000394.1 GCA_024224435.1 Halieaceae bacterium | reverse complement strand
GCCGACTCGGGTGAAGCGATGATGGATCTCGCAAAATCCGCAGCAAACACGCATGTGATTCATCACGCGGGCAAGATTCTCGCTTTGGAGGAAGCCCATCTCCCATGGGAAGTCTCCCCAGAGTTAGACACAATCAAAGCCTGGGATTTCGACGGCAAGTTGGAAACACCGATGACGGCCCATCCCAAGGTATGCCCCGTTACCGGAGAGTTGCTCTTCTTTGCGTACGGAATCTTCCCACCCTACCTCACCTACCATAGAGCGAACGCGCAGGGTGAGCTGGTGCAGTCAGAGCAAATTACAGTGCCCGGTGGCACCATGATGCACGACTTCAACATCACGGAAAATTACGTGATCTGGATGGATCTGCCAGCCGTGTGGGATATCGAATCACTGGAAGGTGAGGGTCTGCCTATCAAGTGGGATGAGTCCTATGGTGCACGCTTGGGCGTCATGCCCAGGACTGGTGGCGACAGCGATGTCACCTGGTACGACATAGACCCCTGCTACGTATACCATCCGCTGAATGCATACGAGGATGGCGACGATATTGTGCTCGATGTCTGTCGCCTGGCCAACATGATAGCCGACGGCATCGATACACCCGCCTTCATGACGCGCTGGGTCATTAACCGCTCAAGCGGCACTGTCAAAGAGACGCAGATCGATGACCGCAATACGGAATTTCCCCGTCTCCCGGACACGCTCGTTGGCCAGAAGCATCGTTATGGATACGCCGCCGGCCTTGCCGCCTCGGCACCCTACGGAGAGCGATATATCAAGTATGACTTCGGGGATTTCAGTGCCAAAACTCTAGAGCTGGGTGCTGGCCGTCAGGGTAGCGAAGCGGTGTTCGTCCCTGACCCATCTGGCAGTGGCGAGGACGATGGCTGGCTGCTGGCCTATGTCTATGACCAGAGCACCGACTGCAGCGAGGTGCTTATACTTGACGCCAGTACGCTATCGGAAGCGGCTCGGGTTCTACTACCGGCCCGCGTACCGATGGGCTTCCACGGAAGCTGGGTACCCGCTTGACGAGCCAGTGAGATGAAACCTCAGGCTGATTGCAACCGTCGCGCGTTCCTGCGCAACGCAGGACTCTCTGTCGGCAGCGCATCGTTGCTGGGGCTTGGACTGAGCGCCTGTGACTCCCCCACGCCAGAGCGCTACACTGAAGCGGATATCGAGTCCCTCGCCGCAGAGCGTGGCAGAGAGCAAGAGACCAAGGGAGAGGGGGAGTACGGACGCCACGTCTATCCGGGCTATCGCGGTCTGGCAGATCTGCCCTGGTTTGAGCTGGATACAAAACAACAGCTGGTTTGCGTCGATGAAAGCGTTCCACTGTCTATCGATATCCACAGTCACCTGGGCATGTCATTACTTTTCAAGCCCCGGCTCGACCTGCATGCGAGCACACCGCGCGTGAAGCATCTTCTCGACTGCGATAAGACAAATCCGGGGTGCCCTTTCGATCTCGACGTTTATGCTAACAGCAATTTTAGTGAGGAAGCCCTCGGTGACCTGCGCATACAAACCATCGCTCAGGGGCTGTGGGGCAGCTCTTATGCAGCCACGCAAACTATCCCTAACCTGTTACGGGAGATGGATGCCATGCGTGTGCAAAAGGCATTTTTATTACCTATCAAGCTTGGCCTCCCCTTCGGGGATAGCCTCGCGGAGGACTGGCGCGCGGCCATAAATACCGCTGGCGCGCGACACCGTTTGCACTGCGGCCTCTCCGTAAACCCGCGCAGCGAGAACGCGTTTGCGGAAATGCAAGCCCATGCTGCACAAGGTGCTCGCATCATCAAGTTACACCCGACGATGCAGCGTTTCTATCCGGATGATCCGGCAGCAATGTTACTCTATGAAGAGGCCTTAAAACTCGGCCTGGTGGTTTTTTTCCATGGCGGGCGCGCCGGCATAGAACCGGAGTCTTCACATTCCTTTGCCATGCCCCGGCATTACGAAGCTGCTCTGCGCGAGTTCCCGAATCTACAGTTTATTCTGGGTCACGCCGGCGCGAGAGATATGCAGGGTATGCTCGCGCTGGCCCGCTTGTACGATAATGCATGGCTTGATATCCACGGGCAGGGCCTGAGCCGGCTGGAACAATTGATTCAGGAGACAGACGGTGAGCGATTGCTGTTTGGCACCGACTGGCCGTTTTACCATATTGGCGCATCGCTGGCGAAAGTACTGATCACCACACAGGCACCCGCGAGGCACCGTATACGATACGCTATCCTCAGGGGAAACGCCGAGACGTTACTTCCCGACTGGTAAAACGTTTCCATGAGAGACGCTCGGCTATAGTACCTCCCCACAGTATTTGGCAGGTCAAGGTCGGAAAAAATTAACCAAAGGGAATATGATCCACAGCTGTGGGACGATGTCATTGCTTCCGGTGCGGTAGACAACCTCTGTGATACCAATACTCGCGCGAGCTCTTGCCATTGCATCGCTTGCATTCCAAAGACTGCAACCTGGCCCTACGCACAGACAGCGCTGACCAGATGGATTCTGGGGCATGACCTGCGTTTCACCTGCGGAGGTCTGACATACCTAATTTACAGAGACAGGAATTTATGGACGCGACTCGTATCAAACCGCCTCTGGGACCCGACAACCGCTGGTGGTGGGACATGGCCAATGAAAACAAGCTCGGAATCCAGCGGTGCACAGACTGTAACACCCTGCGCCACCCACCACGCCCCATGTGCGGTGAATGCCGCTCACTCGAGTGGGATGCCGTCGAGGCGAGCGGCCACGGCACCATTTGTAGCTACACAGTATTAACCCACCCTCGCTTTCCAGGTTATGACTACCCCCTGATCATCGTACTGGTGGATCTTGCGGAGGGTACTCGCCTCACTTCGCAACTGGTTGACTGCACTCCTGAGGAGGTTGACTTTAACCTGCCGGTTGTTATGACGATTCAGCAAGACGCAGACGGCTTCAAATTGCCTGTTTTTCAGCTGTCGGAGCGCGCGTAATGCCTGTTTCACTGAAAAATGAGGCGGCTATTGCCGGCGTCGGGATGACCGAGTTCAGTAAGGCGTCGGGTGTCTCAGAACTCTCACTCGCGGCGCAATGCGTCGTCGCGGCCTGCGACGATGCAGGCCTGCAGACCAGCGAGATCGACGGACTGGTGAGCTACACGTTGGATTCCTCTGATGAGATTGAAGTCGCCAGGACCGTGGGCGCCGGGGATCTGAGTTTTTTTTCCAAGGTTAATTATGGTGGAGGTGCTGCGGTTGGAACGATTGCCCAGGCCGCCATGGCGGTAGCGACTGGACAGGCCAGCAATGTGGTGTGTTATCGCGCCATGAATGGGCGCTCGGGTAAACGCATGGGCCAGGGCATCTCCGGAGACATCATTACCTCGGACCTGGTGCACTGGTCATGGTATATGACCTACGGCATGCTGATACCGGGCTCCTGGATAGCCATCATCGCCAACAAATATATGCATCGCTATGGCGTTACGCGGGAGGACCTCGGTCGTGTTGCGATCTCACAACGTAATCACGCCCTGCGCAATCCGCGCGCTTGGGGCTATGGCAAGGCGCTGACGATGGAACAATATCTTGCATCGGAGCCCATCGCTTTTCCTCTCTGCCTTTACGATTTTTGTCAGGAGACGGATGGCGGTGTCGCTATCTTGGTCACCAGTGCCGAACGGGCACGTGACCTGCGCTGCAAGCCTGCTGTGATTCGCGGCGTGACTCAAGCCGCTACGGGGGGGCAGGAGCAGATGACCAGCTTTTACCGTGATGAACTGGAATCCTTACCGGAAATGGAAATGGCCGCAAGGCGCGTCTATGCTCAGTCCGGACTCGCACCCGAGGACATCGATGCGACCTGCTTGTATGATGCGTTTACCTCAGAAGTCATCATGCAACTGGAATCGTTCGGCTTCTGCGATCGCGGGGAAGGTAAAGAGCTTGTACGAGAGGGCGCGCTGGATATCGGCGGCAGGCTACCGAACAATACTCACGGTGGACTGATCTCCGAGGCGTACGTGCACGGCATGAACAACATCGCGGAAGGGGTTCGGCTTATACGCGGCGACTCTACAGGGCAGCCCGATAAAAACGTGGAACACGTGCTGGTCAGCAGTGGTGTAGGGGTGCCCACAGGCGCCATAATTCTGGGAAAGGATTAATACAGGGAAACGAAAAAAGAGGAACCGCTCCAGTAAAGAGGTGAGAGACGCCAGCAACGCTCGCGCCCCCACCGTTTAGCGTG
>JAAENL010000393.1 GCA_024224435.1 Halieaceae bacterium | reverse complement strand
TGGGCATTGCCTGCCGTATCTACGACCCGTGGTTGGAACGTGCCAACGTGCCCGGAGCGGTTGACCTTGAGGAGGCACTTGCCTGCGAGGTAGTGTGCTTACACCCCGAGTTAACGGAGCAGGCGCCTTATCCGAGTCGGCATTTGGTCAGTCGGGATACTTTGCCGTTGTTGCAACCCGGTGCGCTCCTGATTAATGCCAGCCGAGGTGGGGTGATAGACAATCTGGCCTTGCTCGCGCACCTCAACGCTGGCAACGATTTACTCACTGTACTGGATGTCTGGGAAGATGAGCCGCATATCAATGTAGCGCTATTGAAAGAGGTCACCTTCGCGACTCCACACATAGCGGGTTACAGCCTTGACAGCAAGATCGCTGCCACACGCATGCTGGCGCGCGCGATGGCAACAGCGCTTGGGCTCTCAGGACTTGTTCGGCAAAACAAGCCTGAGAGGCAGGCACCGTTGATACTCGCGGATTGCCTTTCCGGCGCAGCACTCGTGCGGGCATTAGTGCACGCCTATTACGATGTGCGTGAGGATGACGGACGCTTGAGGGGCGAGGGGGCAAGCGAAATATCCGAGCACTTCGATCGTATACGAAAAAACTATCCAGAACGCCGGGAGTTGGCAGGGTCCAGTATTAAATTGCCAATGGGATTTTCAGATCTCTCCACCCTGGAAGCACTCGGCTGCGAGATTGTTGACGGAGACATCAACAGTGGGTAAAACGCTACATCTTGGTCTGGTTGTCAATCCTTTGGCGGGCCTTGGCGGCGGCCTGGCCTTCAAAGGAAGCGATGGCGAGGCAGTCCGCGAAATAGCCGCTACTCTGCAGGGGGATCGGTGTAGCAGGGCAGCACAGCGTTGCCAGCGCAGCCTCGATAGAATCAAAAGCGTCAAGGCATCGCTGCAATTCAGTTGTTGGGGTGGGGCCATGGGAGAGGATTCACTGCGTCAAGCCGGTTTCGATGCAAGAGTACTGGGGTCGCCCTCGGACGGACTCAGTGACGCTGTCGATACTCGTGAAGCGGCGGTTTCACTGCAGGCGGCGAACGTGGATTTGCTGGTGTTCGTTGGCGGTGATGGCACTGCCAGGGATATCCTCGATGCGGTGGGAAGTGATACGCCAGTTCTTGGTGTTCCTGCAGGAGTGAAAATGCACTCGGGCGTATTTGCCGTTTCACCGGAGGCGGCTGGCGATCTCCTGTTGGTGCTGTCTCATGGTGGGCTTGTAGATTTAAAAAAGCGGGACGTTAGAGATATCGATGAAGACGCTTTTCGGCGTGACACGGTCAGGAGTCGTTTTTACGGAGAGTTAACGGTGCCCTGCGAGGGCTCATTCCTACAACAGACTAAATTGGGCGGAAGAGAGGATCAACAGTTGGCTGCCGCTGAAATCGCGGCCTGGCAGGTAGAAAAAATGGAGCCAGATAGAGCTTATCTGGTGGGACCAGGCTCCACCACTGCGGCTATTATGGAAGAACTCGGGTTGCCAGGTACTCTCCTGGGCGTGGATGTGGTGCGTAATGGCAAGTTGCTTATTGCTGACGCCGACGAGGCGTCGCTGCTGTCTCTCATCGAAAGCTCCGATGGGCCTTTTAGCATCATTGTGACTGCCATAGGAGGGCAAGGGCATCTGTTTGGACGGGGCAATCAACAAATTTCACCTGCTGTGATACGAGCGGTTGGGACTGAAAATATCGATATCGTTGCAACTAAATCAAAAATCTCGGGGTTGGCCTCGCGCCCCTTGCTGTTGGACACGAATGACCATTTACTGGATCAGTCACTGCGGGGTTTGATCAGAGTCAATACGGGCTATGACGACTATGTCATTTACCGAGTAGAGTAGTCAAAGCGCGGGTGAATCACCGACACCCGGATGAGACAGCACGTTGGTTACTGCCGCTTTTAGTTGAAAGCTTGATCCCTCGTTCAAGGCATTTCGTAATTGTGCAATCTGGGTGTTGAGCCGATCCGCGATACTTTGCGGGGTTTCAGCGGGCACCCTGTCATGTAGCTCGTTGGCTACGGATGACCCTGCGAGTATCAAAAACGCTTTCCGGGTGAGCACTGCGTGATCGAGAGCCTCTTTGCGAAGTAATTCGTCAAAATGCAGATAATCGTGTTGCGCCAGCCATACCATGGTACTGAAGCAGGATTCAAACCGGGGGTGGTGTAAGCCAAATTCGTCCGGCTCATCTGGGCCACTGATGTCTTCTACGTAGAGTGTAATAGGCGTTGGAAATGTGGCATACAAGCGAACCAGTATTTTTGCTGAGTCACGATAGAAATCATCAATGTGAATGTCGGACATGAATTTTCACGGTGGCTAGAGTGTTGTTAGGCGCTAGTGTACGCTAGGGGAATTCACCGAGCTAGCAGGGGTCGTATTATGCGGGATGAGAAATACTGGCGAGATAAATTGACTCCCGAGCAATATCATATTTGTCGGGAAAAGGGCACAGAGCGAGCATTTAGCGGCGAATATTGTGAAACAAAAGAGGAGGGTGCCTATTTGTGCCGCTGCTGTGGTGAGGCGCTTTTTGAATCCAATACCAAGTATGATTCGGGGTCGGGTTGGCCGAGTTTCTACCAGCCTAAAACACCCGATGTCGTCGCAGAGGAGCACGATCGAAGCCACGGTATGATACGTGTTGAGGTAACGTGTAAGGCCTGCGGCGCGCATCTCGGGCATGTGTTCGAGGATGGCCCGGCTCCCACGGGGCTGCGCTACTGCATTAACAGTGCATCTCTTGAGCTGGCCAAGAGTGCAGATTCATAAAGTTGATTTTGCGATCTTGAGTTGCGGCGTTGGAGCGGGAAACCGGGTTCGAACCGGCGACCTCAACCTTGGCAAGGTTGCGCTCTACCAACTGAGCTATTCCCGCACATCTACGTTTAAACACCGCCGTGGTCGCCGGAACCGTCGAGGCTGCGCGCCCCGCCTCAACCTTGGCAAGGTTGCGCTCTACCAACTGAGCTATTCCCGCAAATCTACGTTTAAACACCGCCATATCGCTCCGCTTTCGCCCTGAAGGCGTCGTTTTTGCCATAAACCGATACAGCGAGGGCGGCGCTCCGATGAATGGCGTCCCCTAGGGGGTTCGAACCCCTGTTACCGCCGTGAAAGGGCAGTGTCCTAGGCCACTAGACGAAGGGGACGCAACGGTCTCCATCAGGAGGCGCGCATTGTAGGTAGAGCGGGCGTTGGCGTCAAGTCCGCGATGCTCAGTGCAAGGTGTCGGTGGCCACTCCCGCTTGCTCCAGATCGAGGACTTCGCCGCGTTCTGCCGCCGCCAGCCGCAATTCGTCCAACTGCTGGAACTGGCTGATTTCCTCATCCGTGAGGTAGTGAAGGCAGTCGCCTCCGAAGAACCAGAGGAGAGAGCGGGGAAAAGTTGGGGCAAAATCGGTAAAGGTGCTGAAAAGTCGCGCTACTAACGCGTGTCCCTGAGGGTAAAGGTTGGTTTGCGCCTTACCGAGTGCCCGGAACTCCCTTGCCAGTTCACGTAACGGATGGTCATCCGGCAGTTCTTGAGTACGCGTCGCCAGCGCCGCTGAAAATGCCTCGAGGACAGACAAGCTGTGTTTCAGATATTGGTCATCATTCATGGGCAGAGTCGTTAAGAAACAGAAATACGGGTACAATTGCGCGCTGAATAAAGTAGGGTGCAATTACAACGATGTTGCCAGCACTAAGTATAGAGAACCTTAGCAAAGTTTACGACAATGGCTTTGAGGCCCTCAAGGGCATTAGCCTGAGCGTAGAACAGGGCGATTTTTTTGCGCTATTGGGCCCCAATGGCGCGGGTAAATCGACGACCATA
>JAAENL010000392.1 GCA_024224435.1 Halieaceae bacterium | reverse complement strand
CAGTCTTTTAAGGCTTTCTTCCCTGTCTGGGTGTATGTTATGTTCTTGGAATGCAAAGGCGTGTACCCCTTTATGTCTCCACTTAGTGCATTCGTGTACTAGGCGCGCGAAGTCGCCCGCCGATTGGGCTCCTCTTAGATTGAGTGTCAATAGGCCGAGTTTGGTGTTGCCGTGCATTGCGTGCATTAGGCGGTTCCATTGTTTGTGTGTGTATAAAAAGACGGGTTTTGTGATTGTCAGAGCGGGATCGATCCATCGTTCGGGTCCGGTGTTTTGCGCGATGCGTTCTTCCTCTCCCTGGCAAGCCGAAGCGGCCAGGTGTAGGTCCAGATCAGAGGCGGAGGACACGCCATGGACTTTGTAATGTGTATAATGTAGCGTAGTGTGTCTAACAATTCTGTTGCGATAACGAATCAATTCTAGTGCGCATAGGGGTAGCTGCCTATTCACTCGGGCTCTACTGTCCATCTGCGCATCATGTTTCGCATCGCTACATCTACCTGGTGCCCTCCTAGTACTGTCCACGTTTCGTCGTTCACAGCGCGTGGTCTGCCTATGAGGAGGGCTTCCTGGGATTGGACTTTTCTGATCCATTCGTGCTGGCTGCGCTGCACTCGAGGGACATGGCTCGGTTTGAGTCCTGCTGCACACATCCCGCAGCCGTCTTCGTCTAATATCGCGGCTATCTCCTGTGAAGTGCCGTCTCTGCGTGCTCGTAGTTTGGCTACCTTGTGGGCCGTCCGAATGTTTACTATGGATCCGCACACGCACGCAAATCCTATCATCCTGAAACATTCTAGGATATGCAGGGATGCTGGGGCTCTGCCGATGCTTTCCCCTGTTCGGTTTGCCAATTTCATGTGTGGTTTTTTGGTCCATCTCGGTATTTGGACGTCCTCTTCCCCCGCGCGGACCTAGGGGGCGGTGTGTTTGTAAATGCAGTTTGTCGGACCTCCGAAGGGGCAGACGCCACCTTCGGTCATGGACGCGCATGCGATTTGACCGCGGGAGACCCTGGGATGGCTGTGTTCGCCCTTGGAGCATGAGAGTTTTTCTGCACACTGTCGGGCGTGGGGTGTGGGGGGCGTGAGCTTGTGTACGGCATGCGGTTTGTTCAGGCGCGGGGCGTACCTTTCCTTGTTTGAAGTCCGGGCACATTCT
>JAAENL010000391.1 GCA_024224435.1 Halieaceae bacterium | reverse complement strand
GGTGCCCGGGTTACCGGATCCCAGCTATTAGCCAACCCTAACATCCTGACCCAGGTGCGGCAGGGGCAGGCAGACACAGCCAAGCGCCTGGAAATTACCCGTGATGACATCGTCAGGGGGCTGCTCGGTGTCATTGAGGTGGCCAGGGAACAGGGCAACGCTGCCGACATGATCCGGGCCGCTGCCGAGATCAACAAGATGCTGGGATTCTACCCGCAGGGCAAGAGTGGTGGTCAGGGCCCAGCGGCTGCTACAGCGGCCCTGAATCGGTATGAGGAGCTGTCGGATGCTGAGCTGGAGGCTGTGTTGGCGGGAGTTAATAAGGGTGGGGATAGGGCACCGAAAGTGACATATATGTTTCCGACACTTTTCCGACAACAGTACCGCATTGTTATGCTCAGTCCGACAAAATAGGCAATGGGCGTCATCTTTACAGGTATATAAAACAATAAGTTACGGTTGTTTCCGTGGCTACGAACCAGGCGGTCGCACGTTCGAATCGTGCCGGGCGCGCCATACAAAACAAAGGCTTAGCGTTGTTTAGACGCTAGGCCTTTTTGTTTTCTGGCAATAAGTGAGTTTTTACCCCCGGATTTACCCCCGTTTTCTTCGGCCCTAGTGGGTGGCAGGATCATTCCCTATTCAGAAAAGCACCAATTCCGAGGTTAGATGAATGCCGAAAAGTCTATTTCGCCGGCGGACAGGTTCCCTCCGTGGAAGGAAATCGATACTTCATGTTTCCCCGAGGGAGTTCCCCGTGCCGCCCGGCGTAAAGGCGTAACCACCTTGTTACCCGCTGTCTTTTAGAGGGTGCCGTTATTCCTCCGCCTCGTGAGGGAGTATCGTCAAATTGAATGGCGATCTGTTCTATCTTGGCCAAGAATGGCGCCAGCTTTTCAGTGCGCTCTTTTTCCCTGGCATTGTTAATCCAATAAATACGTTTTTCCATTTCGGCGAGAATCGCTCGAAGATCAGTTGTTCCAGCAGCAGGCCTGAATGCCATGTGTAGTCGCTCGACCTGAGGTTCTGCATTGAGTTCTTCAACCGCGTCGAGAAATGTGTCCAAAAACGCCCGGTTTTCCTTGTCCGCCAAGCGGGGAAACTGGGCCTCAAGAATATCCAGCCCCTCATCTGTCTGAGCTAGTAGCCAAATTGTAGTTTTCTGGTCTTGGCTCCAAGCTATGCGAAGGATGTCTGCGCGAACGCCCGATTCGCCTTCCACTTCAGCACGACCACAATCATCTCGGTCGATCCAGCCATCCGAAATGGTAAGCAACGACCGTGCAAATTTGCTCCAACTGTAATCGTCTTTCGTGGCACCAACGCATATTGCGCCAGGCATTAATTCAGGTTCTGTATCGCAGCCAGAATAGACGTGATACCCGACCGCTGAAATTCTGGCCTCAACCCAGCTAATTCCATAGCCATTGTCCAGGGTTAAATGGCAAGGGATGGTTTTTCGATTCATCCGCCCTTCCTTGTAGTTGTATCTATTGGCAAATTAATTAAAGGAATGATTATGTTTATCGGCCATGCGCAGTATTCAAGTAGGGGGTCGCAAAGCCTGCTCTTAGGGGTTGCGTCGGACAAGTTACCATCGAGCCCGACAGCGCCTTCAGCACCATATCAGGCCACAAGTGAGTGTTGGATATGCTCAAATCCAATCGTCGATCGACTCTCCCAGTGGATTCAAGCGCGTTGCCATCCCGTTTCCAGCGCCGCACGTCGATTGCCCGATAATCGCTGGTGGTGTCTTTAGCACCCCAGTACCAGTGCCGTCCGCTACCTATGCCGCCCATGTTTGCCTCCAAAATTATTTTTAACCGAAATCATTTGGGAAATTGGGTTGTTTCAACAGCCCATCCATGCGATTGGCAATAGGCTAAGCACTTGTGTAATCCGTGGCCGATGAACGATTGCAAGCGATCTGCCGCATCAATGCATATTGGAGGATCGCAATCGAAGACGGCACCAGCGCAGAAATCCTTTGCTGTGACTCGTAGCAATGTCTTCATATCAGTGTATTCTCACGCCACCAACAAAAGGTTAATTAGAACTTCACCGGGCATTGAGCTACCAGCACCGACAACGGAGGCCTCTATTCGCTCCCCCCGGAGTAAGAGCTGTGATAACCCGTGATCGTATCCAAAAGGAAGGTAGGCAAAATCACCCCCATACTGGGTCATTGTGGTGACTGCCGGACCAAGGTCCTTCCATGGGGTTGGGTTCCATAACCTATTCTGCGCGGCCCGGATCGGGTGTAGCCCTCTTGGAATACTTAGACGCGGCGCCGTATCGTATGGGCTGGGAAGGTCGGCGTTGAACGTGGGCTTGGAAAAACGCTCTGGGAAGTAGTGATGGTCCGGTAGACCCCGCACAGGGTGCCAACCCGCTGCGACAGCCCGGTATTCTCCGCGAACCGGTGCCAGTTGAGCGGAGATGCCACCAGTTTCCATTGCTGGGGCAAGCAGTGGAATCCGCTCTTCTCGATTAACGGACCGATTCAACACCACGTCGACGCGAAATAGCTTGTCACCAACGGAATCGGTGACAAAGGCTGCAACCGGTTCCCCCCGTGCCATCAAGGCACTCACGGCCCATGATCGGAAGCGGGCAATTTCTAGATTACCCCGGTAGACGCCAAGGAGATGATCGCCGTTCTCAATCAAGATGGTTCGTACCTGGAGGGTGTCGCTGAGCAATAATTCAACCCCATGGTCGATCAAGCGAGGCTTGTCATTCGGGTAGAGAGATCTGTACACATTATCAATGTCGCGATACGGCTCTTGTGGCTGGATCGTTGTGGTATACAAGATTAAGGCTCCGCGCCTTGGCCGAGAGGCGGCAGCCAGGGAGTATTTTGATGCTACCAGACTCGTGCTGATAGCAAGTGAAGAGAGCAAGAACTGGCGGCGTTTCAATGGCTGTTACCCCTTGGTTTCTAACCAGCAATTATACGCCTTTTGATCTGCAGGCTCTAGGCTTTTAGGCACCAATAATTCCATATTAAACAGATACATAAGATATTTTTTTGAGCGTGTGTTTGATCATGGATCAGCAAGAAGTAGGGAGGTTTTTTAGCCGAAATCATTTGGGAAATTTACTTTTCGGTTTGGACCCGGTTGGTACGAATTGAACTCCGGCCGCATCAGAAAGTAGCGCCTGGCCCCCAGGTCATCACGACACTTGACCACTACCTCGGCGATGATTGCCGGGTCTGTTTCCTCTATGTGTACCAGCCAGGCCCGGATGTTGGATTATTCATCCGGCGACAGTGCAGGGGGTGGCTCTGGCTTCTTTGCGACAGCGACAGTTGCAATGCCTTGTAGCACCCTTCCCATAGGGTGCTGGTGCGCTGGTACCCGTGGTTAAGATGCTGAACATAGTAACGACCAGGCATTTGTATGGTCTTGCCCGGCCCCCGCTCGCTGCCGGGGGTTATCAACAGGTGGACATGATTGGTCATCAGCACGTAGCAGTGTCATGCGCAATGGTGTTTGCGGCAGGTCTTTCCAGGCCACTCCAGGTAGGGGCGATAGTCGCCGTTCGAAGTAAAAACAGGATCACGATTGTTGCCGCGAACGATCACATGCTGCGGCAACCCGGGAATTATCAAGTCCCGAGTGGTTATAAAGCCTTCTTTACAAATAAATCAGGCTGTTCCTTCTGCCATTGCTTCAGCGCATGGAAGGGAGTGATGTGCCCCCGTGCTTTCTGCGGGATGTGGTGATTGTGTGGTGATTGTAGACATCCAGGTAGTTCTCCAGCATCTGCTTGAGATCCGCCGATGAATCGAGGCGGGTAGTTGTGCCCGGAAAACACGCCATCCGTCCCCGCCTCCCCTTTTCCGAAGGGTTGCCCGCGGCGGGAGTTCAGTCCGCCGGTTGCAGGGCCGAGGCTCTCTCGATCGCGGAGACAAGCATGGCGCGGTTCACCGGCTTGGTGACAAAGTCGTCCATACCCGCCTGCATACAACGCTCCTGATCCTGCGGAAGCGCGTTGGCGGTCATGGCGACGATGGGCACCTTCGCTGCGGGGGCATTCATGGTGCGTATCTGCCGTGTCGCTTCCAGCCCGTCCATCTCGGGCATCTGCATGTCCATTAATATCAGGTCGTAGGAGAACTGCCGAACGGCCACGATCGCCTCCAGGCCATTCGCCGCCAAGTCCACGGAGTGGCCGAGACGTTGCAGTAGTGCTTTAGCCACCTGCTGATTCGGAATGCTGTCCTCGGCGACGAGGATTCTCAATGGGCGCTGCGACTGTTCCGAGAGCCGGCTCCCGGCGGCTCTCTCCGTGCCGTTTTCCGGTACGGGTTTCTGCCCGACCACGAGGAGATTGGCCAGCGCATCGAACAGGGACGACTGGCGCACCGGTTTCATGAGGCAGTCCGAGGCGAGCTTGCGGCTCGCTGCGTCCCTCCAGTCCGATGGCGGCACGGAGGAGGCCATCAGTACCGGCAAGGTCCGGCAGCACGGGCTGTTTCTCAGCTGGCGAAGGAGTTCGGTACCCGATACCTCCGGAAGCTGGTAGTCCGACAGAATCAGGTCGTAGGCGGGTTTCCCGGCGCCCGTCAGATCGATCTTCTGCAGCGCCGCCGGGACGCTGTCGACCGACTCTGTCAGGATCCCCCAGCAGGCGAGCGTCCTCTCGAATATTTCACGATTAACGGGATTGTCCTCCACCACCAGGACCCGTTTGCCGCGGAGCCCCTGTGCGCGGGACTCGTCGAACTTGCCCGGTTTTGCGGCAACCCTGCGCAGGGGGATCTCAAACCAGAAGGTGCTTCCCGCCCCGGGGGCGCTTTCCAGGCCAATGTCGCCGCCCATCAGCCTGACCAACCTTCTCGAGATAGCGAGCCCCAGCCCGGTTCCGCCATAACGCCGGGAGATGGACGAGTCGACCTGGGTGAAGCTCTCGAACAGACGACCCTGTGCCTCCTCCGGGATACCGATACCCGTGTCCCTGACTTCGAAACGCAGCACCGGCACGCCGTCGCGCTCGCCGGCCGCGAGCAGTTCGATGCTTACCCCCCCTTCGTGTGTAAACTTCACGGCATTGCCCAGCAGGTTCAAGAGGACCTGGCGCACACGCCCGGGATCACCGCGAAAGAGGGAGTGAAGATCCCGCGGGGCGAAATAGCCGACGTCCAGTCCCTTCTCGTGCGCGCGAACCGCGACAGTGTCCAACACGGCCTCGATGATCTCGACCGGATCGAAGTCGCCGAGTTCGAGCGCGAGGCGCCCCGATTCCAATTTCGAGAAATCGAGAATCTCGTTGATGATGGTCAACAACGCGTCGCCGGAGTCGCTAATGATGGTGGCGAAGTGGCGCTGCTCCGCATCGAGGTCCGTGTCCAGCAACAGGCCCGCCATCCCGAGGACGCCGTTCATCGGGGTGCGGATTTCGTGGCTCATGGTCGCCAGGAAGTCGGATTTTGCCAGGTTCGCGGCGTTGGCCTTGTCGACCGCCCGTTTCAGCGCCGCCTCCGTTGTCCGGCGGATGATGCCGAGTGCGATCACCTCGGCGATGCGCGCCAAGCTGCTCTTTTCATCGTCGCTTTCCGGGTGTCCGGGGGCCAGATGCAAGAAGATCACGCCCAGGACACGGTCGCCCCTCAGGATGGGGACGTTGTAATGCCCGTGGTCGGCCACACACTCGCAACGGGTTTCGCGGCGTTCGTCCACGCACCCGGCGTAGACGATCCGGCCTGTGCGCGCGGCGCGCCCGCACAGGCAGTGGCCGATCGGAATCTCGCGGCAAAGGGCGAGGAGAGGCGCGGGGAACTGGTACGTGGCCGTCAGGTTCAGGACCCGGCCCTCGCCCTCACCCCTGACGAGAAAAATACCGCCTCCCGTTTGAGAGCCGATCCAGTGGAGCCCCTTCACCAGAATCTGCAGAGTGCTGTTGAGATAGTCCGCCGTGTCGGTCGGTGCCAGGGCCGCGCGCAGGAGTTCCTTTATCATGGCCTCTTCGGCGGCGGTCTTCTCCACCGCCAGCCGATGTCGAGTGAGCTCCGTGACATCCTGAGCCGTGCCCATAACCTTGAGGAGGGACCCTTCGGCATCGAATACAAACCTGGCCCGCTCGCGTACCCACCTGGTCTCGCCATCGACCTCGATACGGTGGGTGACGTCATAGGGTGCCCCCTGGAGCGCCGCCTGCCAGGCCTCATCTACCGCGACGCGCTCCTGCGGATCGGGAATCCGGGTGAGAAAGTCCTTATAGCCGGGCCCCGTTCCGGGTTCCGTCCCGAAGATGCGGCAGGTCTCGTCGGACCAGGTCAGGCGGCCCTGTTCGAGCTCGAGGTGCCAGCTGCCGATCTGGCCGATGGACTGCGCCTCCCTTAGCTCGTTCGTCAAGGCTTGCAGTGCCGCGTGCGCCTGCTTGCGCTCGCTGATGTCGCGGCTCGATGCATACAGGTACTTGCGACCATCGAGGGTTAGGCCCCGGGCGTTGATCTCCACATCGAAGATGGATCCGTCCTGGCGGCGGTGCCTGGTCTCGAAGGTGCGCGGTTCCTGGATGGTTGAGCGCACTATATTCACCTGTTCATCCCTGGAAAACATGGCATCCCAGTCGGCCACGTTGAGCCTGGCGAGCTGCTGCGGGGTGTACCCGAGCATATCCGCGAAGGATTGGCTGAAGTGAACGATGTTGCCCTCCTCATCGAGGATGTGCACGCCGTCGCTGGCGGTGTCGAGCAGGGTGCGCAGCTGTTCGTGGCTCTGCTGCCTCTGCGCGGAATTGCGGATGACCAGCGAGACCAGGATGGCGAGGAACAGGTAAGACAGCACCACCCAGAGAATTCCGGACCGGGAACGGATCAACGAGCCGGCATCCAGTATCTTGCCGGGGACGAAGCGAATCACCCGGAACCGGTCACCCGGTTGCCCGGCCCGTGCCTCGGTGGCTTTCTCGTGGCGAAGGGGGGTGGCGTCCTGCAGTGGGTCGACCGCCTTGAAAACGAAGAGGCCGTCCCGGGTTCGGAGGTGGCCGCTCCCGGTCTCCATCATGGCACGCCAGACCTCCGGCTGCGCCCGCGCGAAGGTGGCCTGGGGGCGACCGAGCGCGAAGCCCCAGCGATCCCCCTCAGGGCCCCCGGCCAGCCAGTAGCCTGCGGAATTGAGCAGCATGCTCTCGACACCGGCTGCGCTGTGCAACAGTTGCTCCAGGCGACCGAACAGCGCGGCGGCAGGGAAGTTGCTGACCACGATGCCCCTGCGTCGGCCGACGTCATCGAACACCGGCATGGCAAAGCGCAGCATCGGCTTGTAGGGCACCTCCACCCGACCCTGCTCCTTGTTGAGATCCAGCGGCGAGACGTACCGCTGGCCCGGACCCATCCCGACGGTCTCTCTGAAGTAGGGCCGGGCGGCCTTGTCCTGCAACTCCGCCTCGGGGACAACCAGAGTCTCGCCGTCGCGGTAGTTTACGCGTACGACTTCCCTGCCCGCCGTGTCGAGGAAGCGGGCTTGATCGTAGCGCTTGTACTCCTTGAGGAAACGAGAGAAATCCTGTTGCATGAGGACATTGGCCAATGCGGCTAATTCTCGGGTGCTTTTACCCGGCACAGGCTTGAACAGATGGTTGGCGAGAATGCCGATGTCGGCGTAGGCCTCGAAATACTCCTTGCGTAATGCGTAGTCGGCGCTCGCGAGCGCGCCCGACTCCCGAGCGACGACGGTCGCGATGCGCTCTGCGTCGAATTGTACGGCGACCGGCCAGGCGACGACAGTTAGCAACGTGGCCAGGGCCAAATAGACGATTAGGAAACGCCGCGGCTGGAGCGTGGGTGCAAGGTGCAGGTTAGCGTGGGGCATAATCAGGATGAGTTCGAGTACCCGCCGGGGGGCGCGCCTTGCCATCGGGTTGCAATTTGTGGGTTTCGCACTGCATCAATCCTGACCCGGAGACGGGCTACGGCCACCCCGCACCATAGACCCCCTACGAGAAACATTCCGTCCCAACGCCCTCGGCGCCTGAACGGTGTCAGCGACCGCTCACAAGAATAAAGCAGCTCGCCTGGAAAGTCGAACCGAATCCGAAAGCGGCGCGTTTTAAATCAAAGGGGTCAGTTTTTTTTGGAATGGTTCGCCCCGCACCCTAAACGGCCTCAAAAGGACCAGGATGTCAGTTTCTGACTGTGAACCTGCTGGGGTCTCGGGCCCATTGAGAGGCCGAAGACCTGATGAGGTCAGGATGTGCGGATTCCATCAGGGCCAGAGGTTATGTGAAGCCTCATACCAAAGGCCGGATATATGGGCGCAATATTCTTTTTGTCACGAACGAACTTTTTCCTTGCATCGCGGGGCGAAACATATATGACCCTAATTCCAAAGCGGTATTGCAGTCCATCTTTGCCAATCTCGAACGGGGGACGTCCCACCTTAATGTGCGGTCGCAGGACCTTCTGCTACCGGCGGCTTTGTAATGATCTTGGCACCCACGTCTTTCAATAGACGTTGGAATTGCGGCGAGGATTTCATGATCGTTCCTGCTGCAGCGCGTAGCCGATCGACTGCCTCTGGAGGCAATACGAAGCTCGTGGGCTGTTGATTCAGATAGTCCCTTTCAGCTTTGTCTTTCAACCGCGGGAAAGAGACGTCGATGGCGTAGATCTCTGCCTGAGGAACACGTAAAGCAGCCTTAACGGCAGGATCATTGACATCCTCATAGGCAGGCGATTCACGAATTTTACGCAGGGTCTGCCATCTATGCGCCGTGTCTCTCAAGAGTTCGGTTGACTCGAAGGAGAAGGCGTCGATCGGCGTGCCCGACGCCTTGAGCAGGATGTCTGAGCTGCCAGGTGAATCCTCCGATTCGTCCCAGTCGGTGGGTGGCGAGGATAGCGAATTAACGCCGACGATAATAATCCGGCGCACCTGGTCGAACGGTGAGGGAATCCCGGCATAGTGCAATGCCTCTATGACTTGCAGCCCATCGAGTATTGCGCGCATTCCCAAGTTGTCAGATACGCCACCATCAACAAGATGGAGGTAGGGTCGATGGACGCTGTCGCTAAAGGCCTGCTCCGCCTTGATTGAGCGTAAAGCACGGGCCGCGGGCCGCGGCGGAGCCGGGGAGTCAAGGAAAGGCTTAATCCACTTGGGGGTGGTCGCATTGCAGGTACCGCCATAGTTGTTGATCGTGACAGGCGAGAGCACGACCGGTACTGCCGACGAGGCCGCCGCTGCGCGGGATAGCGGAAGCGAATTAAGGTCTGAGCAGATCATGTCGAATATGCGCTGGCCGAAGACGAAGCGGGAGCCAGTCGAGATGTCGGTGGCCGACGCGATGATCAGCGGCCCATCGCCGTGCTCGAGATCGCCGAACGTGGCACCATCGAACAGGATCTCGTCGTAGAGCTGGGCCGCCAGTTCGGAGCGGCCCCAACCCGTTGACCACAGCTTCCCCCAGTTGGCCGGGTTGAATGTGCGGGAGACAATTTCACCCTGCACATCGCGCTTCAGAAAGCGTTGCTCGTACTCGTCAAACAGCTTGTCACCGTAGAGACCGTAGGCAAGCGCTGTAAAACTGCCGCCCGATACGCCGGTGATAATGTCGACATAGTCGAGTAGGTTGAACTTTTCGCCGTCCGGTCCCATCACCTCGGTATCGCGAAGAAACTCAAGCACTCCGTAAGAAAACGAAGCGGCGCGCGTACCGCCCCCGGAGAATGCCAGTATGATCAGGCTCTCCTTCTTATTCTTCTGCGCGTGAGTCTCGAATCGGTAACCCGTACCTGAATCCGTCTCGGTTATCGCTAAATTTACCGGGCGAGTGGCACACCCCGCGAGCAGGATGAACGACGCCAGTATCAGCAGTGGCTGGATGCAAAATCGATTCATTACAGGATATTAACTGAATAGAGCAGACTTCTTAACTTCCCTGTCTTCGGCAACGCAAAATTTCAAAACATAGCAACAAGAGGAACATCAAGGGCATTCGGCTCCCTGCAATGACCACCGATTCCCGGGAGGCTGCGCCGGATGGCAACAGTTCGATTACACAGGCACGCACCTGGTTGGTGTCAATTGCTAAACTAATCAGTAGATGCAGGCCAATTGGCCTGACGGCTACCAATTCCGTTTCGGCGGTGAGGCCGAGGAGTCGGCCGAGACCTTCGGCGATATGATTACCATGCTGGGCGTGGCACTCTTCCTGGTTTTTGCCCTGCTGGTGATCCAGTTCGACTCCTTCCGCCAGCCATTGATTATTCTGGCCTCGGTACTCTTGGCACTGATCGGTGTATTCAGCGCCTTCTTCCTGGGCGGGGTACCCATCTCTTTCCCGGCCATGATAGGCATCATCGCCTTGGTGGGTATTGTGGTGAACAACGCCATTGTTATGATTGCTACCATGAACGGTCACTTCCGCGCGGGTCGAAGCAGGCAGGAAGCGGCGGCCATGGGGGCAGCAGATCGCCTGCGTCCTATTCTCGCCACCACTGTCACCACAATCGTGGGATTGACACCGCTGGCTCTCAGCGATGCCTTCTGGATGCCCCTCTGCCTGGCCATCATCTCGGGTCTTATGATCTCCACTGTCATTTCACTGGTTATTGTTCCCTGCCTCTATCTGTTGCTCAGCGGACAAGGTTCGGCGCAAATGGATCAGCCACTGGCGCAGTTGGATCAGCCACTGGCGCAGTTGGATTAACGGCATCCCTGCGCCTATCCTGCGACAGGTCCCAGGTTCACAAGGGGTAAAACCGAAGATGCTTACGGCACCGCCTGTCTGCTGTTAAACGCGGCCGGAAGTTATCAAACCGGCGGCTTGTATGCCTCTGCTTCCTGGTTCTGGATAATTGGCTTGATAAATATCTCAACCCTGCGGTTGAGTTGCCGTCCGGCTTCGGTATCGTTGGTCGCACGTGGTCGCGATTCGCCGTGCCCGGAGCTCACCAGACGGGATGGGGTTACACCGCGGGATATCAGGTAAGTGACCACACTCTGGGAACGCCGTTCCGACAGGTTCTGGTTGTACTCGGTGGAGCCGATGGAATCGGTATGTCCGACAATGTGCACTACGGTCCGGTCATACTTGATGATCAGTTGCGCCAGCTTGTCGAGTGAGGTTTGGAAGGTCTGCCGGATATCCGCCCTGGCAAAGTCGAAGGAGACCTCGCTGTCCACAGTCAGCTTGAGAGTATCATCACGCAGGCGTTCGATATCCAGCTCGTGGTTGGCTTGTTCATCGGCCAGCGTCCGCTCAAAGTCTTGCTGCTGGGTATCCATGTAATTGCCGACTGCACCACCAGCCAGCGCGCCGATGGCTGCACCAACCCACTTACCTGAGCCACCATCCACCTGGTGTCCGATCACACCGCCTGCGATGGCTCCTATCAGGGCCCCTGTCTTGGCCTTTCGGTGGGGATCATCGGTGGCACAACCACCCAGTGTTAATGACAATGCGCAGGCAAGACTGAGAACTGCAACGCGATTCATGCTATCGCCTCCTGTATAGGTGGCCCCTGGTCAACTGCAACGAATTCCAGGGCTGAATATCGAATGTGTGGCTTATGTACCAAGAATAGTCCATTTGCACACGCCTTGATGATGAATCCACCCTCGTCACTCAATCATTCAAATTGTGTTCCCGGCTATGCAGTTGACCGCAAAGCCCGGGTACTTGATGCAGCTGGCATGCCTGTTCGACTACCGATCAGGTTTACTGCCAGTCATGAAGCCTGACATCATCTTCTGGAAGGCGTCCATGGAGCTGGCGCTATTGCTCATATAGGTCTCGACCATCTTGGCCGGGTCCATGCTGTCGGCCACATGGGCTTTCATTTTCTCCAGCATTTCGTCGTGGATGGGTTGCATGTCAGGCAGGCCAAACAGGCGGCGCATTTCTTCTGCTGTGATATCCATGTCGACATT
>JAAENL010000390.1 GCA_024224435.1 Halieaceae bacterium | reverse complement strand
CGGCCAATCCGTTGAAGAGGCTCGCTTCCGCGTTGATGTACAAACCGACGCAGGCCTGGCATTCATCCGGCGTAATAAGTCGCATCCGTTCTTCCTGTACATCGCATACTATGCGCCGCACGTCCCACTCGAAGCACCCGATAAATACCTCGATCGATTTCCGGGCGATATGCCTGAACGTCGGCGTACAGGCCTCGCGATGATCAACGCCGTTGACGAGGGTGTTGGCCGCATCATGAAACGACTCCGCGATGAGGGAATCGCTGACAACACGTTAATCATGTTCACCAGTGACAACGGCGCTCCGCTCGGTGCCCAAACGGGGCAAATCATGGCCGACGTCTTGCCGGTCAATAAGCCTGGTCCGGCGTGGGATGGCTCGCGTAACGACCCTCTGGCTGGCGAGAAAGGAATGTTGGCCGAGGGTGGCATCCGGGTCCCCATGATCTGGTCATGGCCCGCTCGGTTGCCCATGGGTAAGACCGTTTCCGATCCTGTCATCAGTCTCGACATGACGGCCTCGGCTCTCGCAGCGGCGGGCGTCAAGGATCGATCCGGGCTCGACGGAGTCGATCTGGTTCCCTATCTCACTGCCAGAGTCGTCAAACCGATCGAACGAGATCTTTACTGGAGGTTTTGGAACCAGGCAGCAATCCGCGGCGGAGACTGGAAGTACATCGTGACCGGCAGCGGCCGTGAGCTCCTGTTTAACCTGCGCCGCGACAAAGAAGAACGACATAGTCTACTGGCCGAACAAAGGGAGCGTGCAGTTGCGATGCGGTCAAGGCTGAGTCGCTGGACTAATCAATTGCGGCCACCCGGGCTGCCGTCCGACCAGCCCAATGGTCAGGAGAGGCGCTGGTACGAACACTACTTCTAGGCCACCGGTCAGCTTCCCATTAAATAATTCCCGTGACTTAAATCGAATCGAAAGGCAAAATGAAAGAATCACACAACCCCCAGCGCGGCATCCATCGCCGCGATATGATCAAAGGAACTGCTGCGGCCGGCCTAGCTTTCACAGCGGGTTTCTGGGACGCGTCACAAGCGCCGGCCGCGGCGCCGGCCGGTGACAATCCAATCCGCAAGGAAAACGCCACACCCGGCACGCGGGACTGGTTGCTCACCAAGACCGACATCACAGCCATCGAGCCAGTGGAGTTGTGGCGTTCTCCGCGAATCGAGGGCTACTGCTCCGAGATGAGTGTGGGCGCTGGCGACACGCTCAAGGTCATGGTGAGCACGAATCCGGTCTCCGAGTTCAGTCTGGAAATTTATCGTACGGGTTACTACGGCGGTACTGGCGGGCGTTTTATGAAGCGCTATGATTCTATACAGGGCAAAACTCAAGCCGATCCGCCGGTCGGCGAAAACCGACTGCGTGAATGCAAATGGGAACCGACGGTGGAATTCGAGATTCCTGACGATTGGCTGAGTGGCGTCTATCTCGGCAAACTCACTGCCAAGAAGGAGGGCGTGCAGAGCTTCGTTATTTTCATCGTGCGCGATAATCGTCCCTGCGACCTGCTTTTTCAGTGTAGCGACACGACCTGGCAAGCCTACAACAGCTGGCCTACTAACGAGTGGTCTCTTTACCACAATGACAAGAATGGCTACACGGGATATAAGAAAAGGAAAAAGTGGAGCACCGATGCGAACGATACCGGGTGGGTGAGTTTTGACCGTCCCTACGGGCAGTTCTGCCAGGATCATCTTGTCAAGTATCCCAAGTCCGTGGGGTCGGGAGAGTTCCTTCTTTGGGAATTCCCCCTGTCCTATTGGATCGAGCAGCAGGGTTACGATGTTTCGTATATATCGAACGTGGATACCCACACTGACGGGCCTGGATTGCAGCGCGCGAAAGGATTCATCTCGGTGGGCCATGATGAGTACTGGACGCGGGAAATGTACGACAACGCCATCGCGGCCCGCGACGCGGGCGTCAATCTCGCGTTTCTGAGCGGGAATTCGGTCTGGGGTGTCGTGCCTTTGCTCCCTTCCGCAGCAGGGCAGCCCCACCGGATCATGCGACGCGAAGGTAAATTCCTCGGCGAGGAACTCAGCAAGATGCTGAACAAGCGACGGGGAACCAAACCGAAGTATCCGGCAGGGCCGAATGCCGCACAGCTCATGGGTGGAATAACTGCCGGCATAGGCGGAGGCCCCTGGACCTGCGCCAATCCCGATCACTGGTTGTATGAAGGCACTGGCATGAAGGAAGGCGATACGGTCGAAGGCCTGATCGGCTGGGAATATCACGGCTCTCCCGCCAAGAGCTTGCCTGGTATGGAAATCGTGGCTCTCAGCGAGGCAAAAGGTGGCAGTGGAAAGCCCCTATCGCCGCATGTCGCGACGGTCTACGACGGGCCCAAGGGCAATGTTGTGTTCGATGCCGGGAGTATTTGGTGGGCGCAAGGCTTGTCATCGCCCCCAGGCCACGTTTTGCCCGCCCACAAGGCCAAGCCCCAAGGCCCGGACCGGCGCGTGCAGCGCATGATGAAGAATGTCTTCGATCGGTTTGTCAGCTGACGCTCGTCTTCGCAGGCCTGGGCTGACTGCGCGGCTTGGCCTGACCTGCGGACATGACCATAAACATGTAATCTTTTTCGGATGACGCTCGTATCGTCTCGTAGGGTTGGGCCTGCAGTGCAGCTTGGCCTGATCAACAGAAACTATCATGAACAAACAACGCCTCATCCTGCTCTTTGCGATCCTCGCCCTGTTGGCGGCCGCACCCTTCGCGAATGCGCAAGCCCAACACCTCTCCGACTCGCGATTGGCGCAAATACTCAAGCGTTTTCCCCAAGCGGACACGGACAAGGATGGCAAGCTGACCGCGGAGGAGTTCAAGGCCGCCCGGCAACAGTTCCAACGATCCAGGCAGGGGAATGCGCGCCCGGCCGCAGCAGCGCAAACGAAGGTGAACTCCATTTTCAACACCGAAGAGATTCTCGACGAAAACACACTGGAGACAAAGACGCTGCAGGATTGGCATCCCGTAGGCGCCACGCGACAGAAGCTGATCGAAATCAATGTCGCGCAGTGGTGGCCTGGACAAGATTACCGGATTCCGGTGCGACTGATCGTGCCGCTCGAAGGCAAGGCGAAGGGCTTTAGTATTACCGGAGCAAATCCATATGAGACGCTGATGAAAGACGCGCGCCCAACCGACTTTCAGGCAAAACTGCTGGCAGGTGGGGTTGGCATCGTTAAGACGCACGTCAAGGCGTTTAGGCAGATACCGGGCAAACAGGGCCTGGAACAAAAAATGAGGCGCGTGTTTATGAAAGACCTGAATCCGCGATACACGACACTCTGGATTTGGTCGATGACCTTAATGCGGGCAACCACTGCGGCGTATGCGGAGACCGACTACTTCGAAAAAGGCAAAGTGGCCGGCTCGGGCAGCTCCAAGAATGGCATGTCGCCCGCGGTCGCCTTGATAAATGACGAGCGTTTTACCGCGACATGCTCCAACCATGCGTTTGCTTACTATTCGCCGACTCGAAGAGCCGACAGGGAAGAAATGGCCAAAGCTGAAGAGGCAAACAAAGCATTCTTTGAGGCTGTCAAGGCCGGCGATATCGATCTGGATCAAAAACTCGCGAGATTGTATCAAAGGGTTATGGTGGGATCTGAGAGCAGCATGGATAAGATGGCGCTGAAAGCGGGAAGATCCATGGACGAAATGCAAACCTTTGCGGATCGTTTATTGTCTGGCGTGTGCGTTACGGAGAATTGGGATCGGTTGATGGAGCGCGGCGTTGATATTCTATTCCAGCCAGGAACGCATGACTATGTCGCCTATGATATTCTCTGGGGAGCGCAAAACCATGCCCAGGTGCCAGTCTATTACCAACCCAATGGCGGGCACTCACAAACGCCGCATGTCGCTACGGCAAAGGACGAACAGAATAGAGACGCCT
>JAAENL010000389.1 GCA_024224435.1 Halieaceae bacterium | reverse complement strand
GTCGTACTTCCGCGGTATCGCCGCGGAACGTTTTTGCGTGCGCAATAGCGGGGCCACTGCTGTCGTTGAAGGCGTAGGCGACCACGGTTGTGAATACAGGACCGGCGGGCGAGTCGTCGTACTGGGTACGACCGGTAAAAATTTCGGCGTCGGGATGCGTGGCGGAATCGCCTATGTCTGGGCCCGTGACGGAGACTTTGCCAGCTTGTGTAACTTCGGCACCTTCTAGTTGGCGCAAATGGAAGATCCCGATGATGTTGAGGAACTGCGCCAGCTGATCGAAAAGCACACAGCCTACACCGAGTCCACCACGGCCGCACACATACTCGATAACTGGGACGCTGAACTATCCCGATTTGTGAAAGTCATGCCTACGGACTACAAGCGAGTCCTGGCGGAAATGGCACAGGAAAACGTAAAAACCGCTGCAGTCGGTTCCTAGCAGGAATAGAAGATACTTATGGGAAAACCAACCGGATTTAAAGAGTACGAACGTAAAGCAGAGCCCTACCGAGAGCCTTTCATACGTCTGACTGATTTTGACGAGCTTTACACCGAGCACGACGAGTCGCATCTGCGCAAGCAGGGGGCTCGCTGCATGGACTGCGGGGTGCCCTTCTGCCAATCCAACAACGGCTGTCCGGTTCAGAACCTGATTCCTGAGTGGAACGATCTCGTATACAACAACCGCTGGCGTGAGGCATTAGATCGGCTGCACAAGACCAACAATTTTCCGGAGTTCACCGGTCGTGTCTGCCCCGCCCCCTGTGAAGGCGCCTGTGTGCTCGGGATTACGGATCCGCCCGTTACCATCAAGAACATTGAAAATGCCATCATAGACCGCGGCTTCGCAGAGGGCTGGGTAACACCGAAGCCTTCGGCTCCCGATACCGGCAAGAAAGTTGCAGTGGTCGGCTCCGGCCCTTGCGGTCTCGCCGCGGCAGAACAATTGCGCAGCGCAGGGCACGCTGTGACAGTCTACGAGCGCGCTGATCGAATCGGTGGCTTGCTGATGTACGGGATTCCCAATATGAAGCTGGACAAGGGCGTCGTGGATCGACGTGTACAGCTGATGCGTGATGCAGGTATCCGCTTCGAGACCAACGCCGATGTGGGCAGAAATATCGACCCCGCCGAACTGGTAGAACAAAATGACGCCGTCCTCATGGCCACTGGCGCCACCCTCGCCCGCGATCTGCCTATACCTGGACGCGAAGCGAAAGGCGTTCACCTCGCAATGGAATTCCTGACCGCCAATACCAAAAGCCTGTTGGATTCCGGCCTCGAAGACGGCGGCTATATTTCAGCCAAAGACAAAAATGTTATTGTCATCGGCGGCGGCGATACCGGTACAGACTGCATCGGCACATCACTGCGCCACGGTTGCAAATCATTGGTCAACTTCGAGTTGCTGCCAAAGCCACCGCTGGAAAGGGCTCCCAACAACCCCTGGCCGCTGTGGCCACGGGTTTATCGGGTAGATTACGGGCACGCAGAAGCGGCAGAGCAATTTGGCGACGATCCCCGCGTCTACTCTATTATGAGCAAGCATTTCCTGATGGACGATGACGGCAATCTTACTGGCATCGTCACCGTCAACGTGGACGAGAATATCCAGGAAATACCTGGCACAGAAAAAACCTGGGAAGCAGACCTCATTCTGCTTTCCATGGGCTTCCTGCAGACAGAACACTACGTCAACGACCCATTGGGGATGGAGACGGATGAGCGCGGCAACTTCATTGCCAACAAACAGGATTTTCGCACGAGTGTGGCGAACGTTTACGCGGCAGCAGACTGTCGCCGTGGCCAGGACCTGGTGGTTCGAGCAATCAATGAGGGCCGTGAAGCAGCCCGAGAGATCGACCGCGACTTAATGGGCAGCACGCAACTCCCCTGAACAATTCGCCCGCTGGCAACATACTCCAAATAATGGAACCCGCGGGGATCGCTAACGCATCCCCGTATTCAATCATGAGCGCGGTTTTTGGGAACCGCTTTTTTGTCCTTAAAAAAAATATTAGAAACTGAAATTTTCCGGCACAAAAGCGTCAAACGTGGCTTTGTAGATTTCTGGTGTCGGATAAATGCATGACACAGCATTCGTATGAATGCCGCCGTTTGCATAGTTTCTCATCAATTCCTGCAACTCTTCCGCGGGACCTATCAAGCCTATTTCGTCCACCAGTTCATCTGGCAATGCGGCTGCGGTGCGTTCGCGATCCTTGGCCGCCCAACCCTCACGTATTTCTCTGGCCGCGTCCTCATAGCCGGCCCAAGCGAGAAATTTGTTATACACCGGTGTGGAATAATAGCTGGCAAAAGCGCCGCGAAAAGCATCTCGCCCCATCGCCTTATCGTCAGTCACGACCACCATATGACGACACACTATTTCAATGTCCTCGCATTTTTTACCGGCGCGCTCAGCACCCGCGGCCACATGCTCCATAATTCTCGGCAATACCGAGCGGGGAAACAGGTTGAGAATAACTCCATCTGCTATCTCAGCCGCCGCCTCGATCATTTTTGGCCGCAATGCCGCCAGATAGATGGGCACACCCTCGATCGGAGACTGTCGGTAACCTTTGCTTTTCAACGTCTCCCCCTCAAACGCTGTTTTCTCGCCAGCCAGCATACTTCGCATCAAAGCGACCGTCTCTTGCATACGCGTCAGAGGCTTCTCGAGCCTGAGCCCATGCCACCCCTCGATAATGGTGTGGCTGGAGGTACCCAGTCCCGGCACGAAGCGCTCTGGAAACGCCTCAGCGATCACGGTCAGCGTAGAAGAAAGTACCGCCGGGGTTCGCGTGTAGGCAGGTACCACGGCAATACCGACTCTGGCTTTTTTTGTCTTCTCGAGAATCATGGGCGCCAATGTGAGGGCATCCAGACCACCGGCATCTGCAAGCCACAAATCATCGTACCCCTGCGCCTCTGCCTGCTGGGCGAGGGCGATGGTATCGGCTACCGTGCCGGTTGGGGCGGGCAAGGATAATGCGATGCGTTTTTTATATTTCATGGGCACTCCTCCAGGTTCTCTCACGCTAAAAACCCAGTAAGCGGGCATAGCGGTCGCGGTGGTAGGACCGGTTACCGTAGCTGGCCTCCAGGGCACGGGCGCGCTTCAAATAGAGGCCCGCATCAAACTCATCGGTCATACCGATGCCACCGTGCATCTGAATCAGTTCATTCGTCATATTGTAAAGAAATTGTCCGGCCCTGCACTTGGCCAGCGATGCGAGTTCAGCGCTGTTGTCTGCATCGGCATCAATCGCCTGCAGCGCAGCTTCTACACACGAGCGTGTCTGCTCCATGGCGGAGAATAATCCCGCCGCGCGGTGACCGAGCCCCTGGAATGATCCAATAACCTTACCGAACTGCTCTCGTGTTTTCAGATAATCCAGTGTCATATCAAAAGCCTGCGAGGCCGTTCCCAGCATCTCTGCCGCAATACCAGCCCGGGCTCTATCGAGAACCTGCTGCAACAGCGGCAAACCACCATTGAGGCTGCCCAATAATGCATCAGCATCGACATGAACATCGTCGAGCAAGATGTTGGCATAGTCACGGCTGTCCAATACGTTGAGCGCCGTGCGCGATATACCCGCACTGTCAGCGGCCACGAGGAATAAGCTGATCCCCTCGTGGTCGCCGGGAGTGCCCGCCGTGCGCGCCGCAATGACGAAGTGCGTGGCAGCGCTTCCCTCCGCGACACTGGCCTTGGAACCCGACAGAGTGAAGCCTCCGTCGCTTGCGCGCGCTTCAAGTGCGGTGCTCTCTGGTCGGTGATGCGTGCCTTCGTCAACCGCCAAAGTCAGTATAGCGGTCCCGTCGATAATATTTGGCAACATTGCTTCTTTCTGCGCGGCGCTGCCGCCCAACAGCAGCGCGCTGGCGCCGGCCAGTGCAGAGGGCAGCAATGGCGAGGCTGTGAGCTGGCGACCCAACTGTTCCAGCACCAACCCAAAAGTCAGAATACCGAGATCTGAACCTCCGTATTCTTCCGGTACCAGGATCCCTGTCCAGCCCATCTCGATCATCGCGTCCCAGGTGGCCTGCTCAAAGCCCGCACTGCCACTGGCATCACGCAATGCGCGAAATTGACTTACTGGGGATTCCTTCAGTGCCCACGCACTGGCTTGTTCGCGAATGAGCGTTTGTTCTTCTGTTAATGCAGCCATGATTAACCCTTTTGTGTAGTTTCCGGCAGGCCGAGAATGTTCTTGGCGATGATATTTTTCTGCACTTCATAGGAGCCGCCGTAAATCGACATGGCCTTGGTACCCAACCACTCCCGCACCGAGTGCAACTCTCCGCCGGAGAATTCGGTGCCCTCCCAGCCGAGCCCTTGATTACCCATAATCTCCAAGAGTAGCTCGGAGCGATCCTGGGCAACATCAGTGGCTGAATTCTTCAGAATGGATGCAGTCGCTGACACTTCAACGTTGCCGCCTTTGGCTTCCGCCATGATACGGCCAATAGTTAACGTGTGGGCCGCCGCGTCCATCAGGTGATCGGCCAACCGAGACCGCAAGTCACTGTCGGCCAGCGTGCCGTCGGGGCCCAGTCCGATATAGTTGCGCGCTAACTCCTGCAGTGGCTCCACCTTGTTGCTAGTGGGCGGCGCGGACGTCTGGCTAGCCCGCTCATGCTGCAGGAGGCGCTTGATCACGCTCCAGCCATCGTTGAGCTCACCCAGCATGTCATCTGCACCCGCTTGCGCGTTATTGAAAAAGGTTTCACAAAAAGGCGATTCACCCGCGATCAGACGGATTGGCCGGGTCTCAATCGACTGTTGGTCCATCGGTAGCATCAGAAAGCTGATACCGTCACGCTTGGCCGCGTCGGGGTCGGTCCGTACCAGGGCGCCGCACCACTGGCTTTTATTGGCTCCTGATGTCCAGGTTTTCTGACCATTGAGAATCCAGTGATCGCCCTCCCGCACGGCACGGGTCGCTAGCGAGGCAAGATCGGACCCTGCGTTCGGCTCGGAAAGCCCGAGGCACCAGCGCACCGCGCCGCTGGCCATGCCTGGAAGATGGCGAGCTTTTTGTTCCTCCGTTCCATATTCCATCAGCGTAGGACCCACCATTGTTACCCCCATTCCTGCGAGAAAAGGGATAGGGTTCATACTGCCTGCGGCATGAATTTCTCGACCTATAACTTTCGCCTCAGCGCCAGTAAGACCTGCGCCGCCATAAGCTTCAGGCCACGTCGGAGCACCCCAACCCTTTTCCGCCAGCCGCTGACGCCAGAGCTCAAACGCCTCGAGAATCTCCGGTTCACGTGAGCCGGGACCGTACATACCAATGTCCACGCCCTTGAGAGCCTCTGGCAGGTTCTCCGCCACCCACGCTTTCACGCTCGTCCTGAAACCATCACTCATCCAATTTCTCCCAATCGTTTGCGATTCACTTTAACCATCATTCTATACGATATATTCGACATCTCTCGTGTTTGTTATACGCACCAGATGCGCCCTCCGTTCAGTCATTTCGACAATATCAATAACGTTGGAACAGTGCCTGCAGTGCCGCATCAGTCCAGTACCGACCAACGCCGGTCTGGATAAAGCCGCGTTACTGGAGAGTAAAGCCACTCATCACGATAAGCACGTCTAGCCAAATAGGGCACGAGCGTTTCATCATCAAGCTCTGCACTCAAAATCGCGGCATTCAACTGCCCCATTGCCGCCGCATAATCATCAATTGACCGATCCAGCAAGAGTGATACCTCGTCGCATTCTATCGCGCGCAACGTCTCGCCATAGCGGTGCACCCGGTCCATGCACTCCACCAGTATTTCCGTATCATCTGCCCTGGAGCGGGCAAAAGCCCCCTGTAACTCCGGGACTATGTCATCCTGCAAATAGCCAGAAACCACCCGCGCGAATCGTCCGGGCGCGACCTCTGCGGGCAGTTCTGGCCGTTCAATGGGTATTTCCATGGCATCGGCCAGTGCCTCACACGTTGCGCGATCGCCCACATAGCGATAACACAGGTACCACGCTAACGACTGGCCCGGCGGCGGGTGCTGGCACGCAACATGGATGGGTATCATGCCCCGCACGTTCTGCTGCACGCGGTAGTATTGCGCCGCAGAGCGGTGATATGGGATACCCGATATCTTCTCGTACCTTTGGAACAGCCCCTGCAGACCACCACTGGGGTTCCAAAACTCACGGACACAGATATTGCCCAGATCCTCCATAGGGTCACCCCAATGACCCCACTCCCAATCTACCACAGCGGTCACCCTGTTCTTCTCAAAAAGGAAGTTGACCGGACCCGTATCGCCCTGCACTAGCGAGACGCGGGAGACCTGACTGGGCACATAACGCCGCAACCACTGCACTCCGTAACTAATCAGGGGATCATTATAATGCGCCAGAAATCGGCCAAATTGCTCCAGCTGATGATCGACATCGTCCAGTGCACACCGGGACGGCGTGTCTGGCTGAACGCCCAGAGCCTCATCTAAACCAAGCTCAGAGATCTCCAATTGATGCAGCCGAGCAATAATATCGATAAAGTTTTCCATCACGTCACGCTGCTGCTGTTGATCGTCAAGCGCATGGATATCGGCGCGCCCCGCCTCCCGACTGAACAATGCCGCGTGATACTCTTCGTTCCAGGCCAGCAGTGCCGGCACGGGTATGCTCAGGGGGCGCAATGCGCGGCAAATAGAAGCTTCACGGCGCAAAGATACGTTTGAGCCCTCGCGTGGATTACGATCGATCCGCAAAAAACCCTTCAACGTGGAACCATCGCCACGGGCGATATCGACGATCCACGCCTCACGGCGGGCCACATGTCGCTCGAGCCGCGATACGTGTCCCTGTCCCTGAGCGGCCACCCACCGCAACAGATTGTCAGGAAGCTCAGTAGTTGTTTCTGTCACGCCCTCATCTCTATTAATAGCTGTGCTGTCGCGCCGTCAATCTTATCTTTTACTCTTTAACGCGCTGCAGCGCGGCCCGCCCTGATTATAGAACGAAGTGGCGAGCTGTAAACAATATCAAGCGTTCCGTAGCGTCTTCTTGTTT
>JAAENL010000388.1 GCA_024224435.1 Halieaceae bacterium | reverse complement strand
GTTATATTGGCGCTGTTGTCCGCATCGGTCATTTAAGTCCTCTCCACTTCAGGGCTGGCGCTGATTTTGACCAGAATATTGAGCTGTATTCACAGCATAAGAAAGGAATCCCAATGATGGAGAGGACCACTCTAGCTTTACACATTTTATCGCATTGTGGCAAGTCACGTACCTCTTTGGTTCTGGCTTGTCCAGGTTAGGTATTGTGAAGTCATTGGCGTCAGGCAGCTTAATACAACGTGGCGCAAGGAGTTGTGCGGTTCGTAGTAGGCGATTCATCGCCGTGACAGGTGCACAAAAGCGCTAAAGCGCTTACTACAAACTGGCTCTTTAGTTATGCCGTTTTGTGCTGGTTTGAACCTCGTTAATCGACAGGATGGTTGTGTTAATTGTGTTTATGCGTGAGTCCCATTTTTAATTCCCTTTGAATTGCAGCATGACGAGGAGGGTTTTGAGGAGGATGCTCAGGTCCAGCCAGATGCTGCGGTGGCGCACGTAGTAGAGATCGTATTCCAGCTTGATGCGGGCATCGTTTTCGTCGTTGCCATAGCGGTAGCGGACCTGCGCCCAACCGGTAATGCCGGGCCTGACCGCGTGCCGCGCCCGATAAAAAGGAATGCGTGCTGCCAACTGCTCTGTGAACTCAGGGCGCTCGGGCCGGGGACCGATCATGCTCATCTGCCCGCGCAACACATTGATACACTGGGGGAGTTCGTCCAGGCGAGTGGGGCGCAAGATGCGGCCGATTGGGGTGATGCGGCAATCATTTTTCTGCGCCCACACGACGCCGGTGTCTTTTTCGGCATCAGGCCACATGGTGCGGAACTTGAGCATACTGAAGGTACGCCCGCCATACCCGACGCGGCGTTGGCGATAAAACAGAGGGCCGGGGGAGGAGCGGGCATTGGCCAGAGCCACCACCCCCATGGTCGGGACCAGCAGCAGCAGGCAGAGCAAGGCCGTGGCGATATCAAAGAGGCGTATGAGCAAATGATAAAAACGATCCGAAGGCAGGTCACTATCGCGGATGATCAAATGGATATCACGGCCTAAATGCTGAACCGGCACGCAACCGAGTAGGCGTTCGTAGAGGGTGGGCATGCTGATCAGGGGGTAACCACATTCCCGGCAGCGCAACAGAGCATCGAACAGTTCGTCGGAGATGGCATGGCGGTGGGTGATGGCGAGAATGATCTCGTCGATCTCCAGCCTTCGAGCCAGCTCTAACAGGTGGGTGTGATCGGCCAAGACGGGAGCGCCGGCAATGGTTCGACCCAGAAGGTCTGGGTTGTCGTCTATAAAACCCACCAGCTCGTAACCGGTGCCCCGATAGGGATTGGCGTCGTGCGGCGATTTGGCTAAGGCATCAGCCATGGTGCAACCGGCCCAGCCCGCGCCCACCATGAGCGCCCGTTGCTTGAACCAGGGCTGCACAAAGAGCAGGGCATACGACGCCCGCCAGACGACCACACCCATCAAGGCCAGGCCCCCAAAGCTGAAGACGAGGCCACGGGACTGCAAGGGAGGCGTGAGGGAGGGGATGAAGATGTAGATGAGGACGGCGGCCAACACAGCGAGGCTGATATTGGGCAGGATGCTGGAGGTGCTGGCTGCACGGGCCAGATCGTAGACGTCGAAGAACAGGGCGCAGAGCGACCAGACCACGGCCAGGGTGACAAACCACTTCCAGTTGGCCGTAAAGGTCTCGACGGTGTGCGGGTAATCGGTCCAGATCAGCACCGCCGCGATCAGGGCAACTGCCAGCATCAACAGATCCACCAGGCCCAAGATGAGGCGGCGTTCTGAAGTGCGTATTCGTATTGAAGGTAATGGTATGCGGCGGCGCCATTCTTGACGCGGTGTGTTGATTGCCATCTTTACTAACGGGCTCGATTCGGATATCTCGACATCCATCATGTTCTCCGGGCGCGGGCGCGGCTTGTGAGAGGCGAGAAGGTGGCGAGAAGGTGAGGGGAAGGATTGGGGGTTGAGGATTAGGAGTCCTCGTTCGGTTTTAACGAGTTGGCAGCAGCCTATCCTGCAAATGCTACTTCTTGAAGAGCATCAGTCAAATAATGGGCATGGTTCAGTAGTAGAAGAAAGCACGTTAACAATTGAATGAGGAAGAAAAGCAGCACCTCGTGTAAGACTTGGACATTTGTTACAAAACCAAAAACGCACAAGGAGACTGCTTTTCCATGATAGTATACCCGACAGTTGAGCCAACGACCGCATTATGGCCAGAGCCGCTAGAAGTCGTTTTTCAATCGCTGCCATCGCGGCCGGGCACAGTGCTGGCGCCGAAACTGCCCCATCTCTCGATATGGGAAGCACTCGTACTGGGAGCGCTGCCCCTGATTCCAAGAGAAAGTCGTCCTCACGGAATCATTACATGGGCGTCAGAGATGTTCGGCGTTTCACGTACGAGCATCTATGCGTTGGGCAAACGGATTGAAAGTCGGG
>JAAENL010000387.1 GCA_024224435.1 Halieaceae bacterium | reverse complement strand
TCATTCTCGGAATCGTGCCGAGCAGCCCTGTTTTCTATGGCGGTATGTGTCTCTTCTTCGTGGGGTTCAATTATCTGGAGGCCACACTGCCCTCTCAGGTCAGTAAAGCGGTGGATGCCGACGGCAAGGGCGCGGCTATGGGTGTGTATTCAACATGCCAGTTCATGGGCGCTTTCGCCGGTGGTGCTGGCGGCGGTTGGTTGTTGCAGCATGCGGGGGCGCATGCGCTGATGGGCGCCTGTCTGGGGCTAGTGCTCATATGGTGGCTAGCCGTTTTCCGCGCCGGTTCAGACGTTTACAGTGGCAGCACCTCGGCGGCAGCGCAGTAGGGCGCGACACTCGACGCATCGTGCTGCGGCCCGAATTGATGGACTTTGCATCGTCAGGTTGTCGCAATTACACGGCGGGGTTGATATAGTCTCAAGGCTTCAAAGTTGATCTTATTACTCAATTCAGCGGGGAAAAAGTATGGCTACACGGGGTGTTAACAAGGTGATCCTCGTCGGCAATCTCGGCAATGACCCGGAGGTCAGGTATTCTCAGGCCGGAGCGGCGATTACCAATATTTCCCTAGCGACCTCGGAGTCCTGGAAAGACAAGCAAACCGGTCAGCCGCAGGAGCGCACGGAGTGGCACCGGGTGGTGTTTTTTAATCGCCTTGCGGAAATTGCCGGTGAGTACCTGCGCAAGGGTTCCAAGGTCTATCTGGAGGGCAGCCTGCGTACCCGAAAGTGGCAGGACAAAGAAGGCCAGGATAAATACACCACGGAAATAGTCGCTGGAGAAATGCAAATGCTTGATTCCCGCGGCGACAGCAACATGGGCAGCGGTGGTTACAATCAGGAGCAGCGGCAGCCAGCACAAGCGCCAGCAGCGCCTGCAGCGGTCCCCCCTGCTGCCCCGGCGGGGAACGTGGACAATTTTGACGATGATATTCCGTTCTAGACTGCCCGGGCGCCCGTGAGCGCCTGTCCGGCTTAGCCCGCTGGGTCAAACGATGCGTGTACTTTTACTGGGCTTCGATACCCCCCTTGGCGCCGCAATCGTCGAACGGCAGACGATACTGGGGCGCCACGAACTTATCACTATGAGCCGGTCTGCCTGTCGCTGGAAGAGTGAGCGGCAGGCGAAGAAAAGCGTTGTAAGGGCCAAGAGCGATATCGTCGTCGATGTGCGCGTTGAGGCCGCGGGCGATAGCGGCACACAAATCCAACAGCAGGATTTACAACGCTGCCACTGGGTAGCAAAAGCCTGCCAGCGCAGCGGCACTGCCTACTTGTTTGTCTCCAGCTCCAGAGTTTTTTCGGGTCAATTAGATAGGCCCTATGTCGAAACGGATCGCCCCGACAATGACGAAACTGTTGGGCAGTTGCTTGCCCAGGCGGAGCAGTTCGTTGAAAAGGCCTGTCAACGCCATCTGCTGTTGCGGTTTGGGCCCGTTTTCTCTGACGGTGGCACGAATCTTATCAGTCAAATCCTGGGGCCTTTGAGTGACGGTGATAGCCTGATTCTTGACAACAACTTGCGCGGCTGTCCGATAGCAGCGGCAGACGGCGCGCGGGTGATTTTAGCAATCCTGGATCAACTGGGCACGGGTTTGGAGGCGTGGGGTAGATACCACTATGGCAGTTCCGACACCGCGACATACTATGAGTTCGCCGAGGCTCTGCTTGCAGCAGCGTCGCAGTTCTCGGAGTTTAGTTCGTCAGCGGTGCAACTGGAGAGCGAGTCGGGTGATCTGGCGTCGCTGGACAGGACACTGGATTGTGCACTGATTCGCAATACATTCGCGATACGGCAGGTGCCTTGGCGCAGTGCGATCGGGGATCTTGTAAAGCACTACTACGAGAAAAATTAGAGGCACGGCATATGCCAAAGGCAACTGAAGAAGCTACAAAATCTCTTCTGATCGCGGTAATGACCGTATCGGATACTCGAACACGCGAGAACGATACCTCTGGAGATTACCTGGTGCAGGCACTCGAGGCGGAGGGTCACCGGGCTGTGGAGCGAAATATCGTGCCTGATGATATTTATCAGATCCGGGCGACCCTGTCCGCCTGGATCGCGCTGCCTCAAATCAATGCGGTGCTCGTAACGGGCGGCACCGGGTTTTCTGGACGCGACTCGACACCGGAAGCCGTGCGTCCATTGTTTGATAAGGACATTGATGGCTTTGGCGAGGTGTTCCGCGCTTTGTCATACGATGAGATTGGCTCGTCAACGGTGCAATCGCGCGCGCTGGCAGGGTTTGCCAACGACACGGTAATCTTCTGCATGCCAGGATCGACCGGTGCCTGCAAGACGGCTTGGCAGGGTGTTATTCGGGAGCAACTGGACAGCCGTCATCGCCCCTGTAACTTCGTGGGTGTCCTTGATGTACGCCTTAGCAACACATGAGTGACCTGCTGTCGATCGAGAAGGCTTTGATGCATGTGCTCGATGCGGTCAGTGTGGTCCCCGACTCGCAGAGGGTTTCCCTGCTGGAGGCTCTGGGACTTGTCCTGGCTGAGCCGGTTGTCTCCTCGATCGATGTGCCGCCAGCCGATAACAGTGCGATGGACGGTTATGCCCTGCGGGCTGAGGATTCCTCTGCGCCCCTGCTTGTGTCACAACGCATACCTGCCGGCCATCCTGCACAGCCACTGGACATCGCAACGGCTGCGCGGATTTTCACCGGAGCGATGATCCCCCCGGGCGCCGATACCGTCGTTATGCAAGAGGATTGCTCCGAGGTGAACGGTAAGGTCAGTTTTTCCTCCGCTGTGCATCGGAACCAAAATATTCGACTTCGTGGTCAGGATGTGCGCGCGGGTGAAACCATACTGCCGCCGGGTCGGGTGCTGCGCCCCCAGGACTTGGGCCTGTTAGCCTCTGTGGGCTGCAGTGACGTTGACGTTTATCGACCGCTGCGTGTGGCGATGCTGTCCACTGGGGATGAGTTGGTCGAGCCAGGCGAGGGCACACCTGGAGAGGGCGCAATTTATAATTCCAATCGCTATACCCTGGCGGGGCTGTTGCGAGGCTTGCATATGGAGCCGGTCGATTACGGAATAATTCCCGACAGCCCCGAAGCGACTGCCGAAGCTTTGACAGAAGCCGCTCAGAACGCAGATTGTGTGATTACAACCGGTGGCGTGTCCGTGGGTGAAGAGGATCATGTCAAAAATCAGGTAGAGCGACTGGGGCGTCTCGATCTCTGGAAGCTTGCGATTAAGCCTGGTAAGCCCCTCGCTTTTGGTCGAATCGCAGAGACCCCGTTTATTGGCTTACCGGGAAATCCGTCCTCAGTGTTCGTTACCTTTTGTTTGATCGCCAGGCCTTTTCTCATGAAGCGACAGGGAGTGGATGAACCGGCTGCGCCGAGTTTGCAGGCTCGAGCGTTATTCACTATCAGCAAAGCGGGGCGTAGGCAGGAGTATCTGCGAGTGACCGTTGAGGCTACCTCGGATGGGTTGCGCGCAACTCGTTACGCTAACCAGAGTTCCGGGGTATTGCGTTCGGTCTCTGCCAGTAATGCGCTGGCCATTATTCCTGCGGGCCGAACAGTGACCGAGGGGGAACTGGTGGATGTGCTCTTGCTGGATCTTCTGGCGTAGTGCCCTATGGCGACGCTGGTCGCTCGGAATGTATTGATATCGTCGCCACTAAGGCGCGGCATGGCATCTGACTAGGCGGAATATTTCTGGAAAACCAGCGATGCGTTGGTGCCGCCGAAGCCGAAACTGTTCGACATCACGCGTTGCAGGTCGACACCGTCGTGGCGCTGCAGCGCGATGGGCATACCCTCGGCTTCGGGATCCAGCTCCTCGATATTGGCAGATGCGGCAATGAATCCGCGTTGCTGCATAAGAAGGGAGTAAATGGCTTCCTGCACACCAGCGGCGCCCAGAGAATGGCCCGACAGTGACTTGGTGGAGCCCACCACGGGAATGTCCGCACCTGCATAGGCTGCCTTGACGGCCTTCAACTCCTGGATGTCGCCGGCCGGGGTGCTGGTGCCATGAGCGTTTATGTAGTCCACTGCGCCCTCGACGGTGGCGAGCGCTTGCTGCATGCAGCGCGCGGCGCCTTCTCCGGATGGTGCCACCATGTCGTGCCCATCGGAGGTGGCGCCATAACCCACCAGTTCGGCATAGATTTTTGCGCCCCGTGCCCTGGCGTGTTCGAGTTCTTCTACAACAAGCATGCCGCCGCCACCGGCGATGACGAAGCCATCGCGGTTGGCGTCATAAGCCCGGGAGGCCCTTTCCGGTGTGTCGTTGTATTTGGTAGACAACGCGCCCATGGCATCGAACAGACAGCTCAAGGTCCAGTGCAGCTCTTCGCCGCCGCCCGCGAAGACAATATCCTGCTTGCCGCGTTGAATCTGCTCCATTGCGTTTCCAATACAGTGCGCGCTGGTAGAGCATGCCGACGAGAGAGAGTAGTTCACGCCT
>JAAENL010000386.1 GCA_024224435.1 Halieaceae bacterium | reverse complement strand
CCTGCAACTCGGCGCCTACACCCCACAGCTGCTCGATGCCTGCTCGCGCAGCATAGGCGCCGATTTCCTCATGCAGTTCAGCACTGCGATCACCCAGCTCTTTCATCGCTCCCAACACCAACGTGCGCCGGCCCGGGCAGGTCGCCAGCATGTCGATTGCCGCGCGCACCGAGCCGGGATTGGCGTTGTAACAATCATCTACCAGCGCCGCCCCCGAGTCCGCGGTGGTGACATGCAAACGGCCACTCACAGGACACAGCGACTCCAGGCCATCTCGAATACTTGTCAGTGGCACTTCACATGCCAGACCTACAGCAATTGCCGCCAGCGCATTTGCCACGTTGTGCACACCCGGCAGAGCCAGGCGCATCGCCATATCACCGGCGGGAGTGGTCGCGGTAAAGCTCACTCCCTGCAGGCCGCGACTGGCGATATCCCTTGCACTGACAGCTGCTGGCTGCTCGACACCGAAATCAATTACACGGGCGTCGCCCGCCCGTTTGCGCCACTGCCTCGCCCAGGGCTGATCTGCATTGATCACTGCTATTTCGCTCTGACCAAGCGCATCGAATATTTCGCCCTTGGCAGTGGCGACATCATCAACACTGCCAAAGCCCTCCAGATGAGCCGGCATGGCATTGAGTAAAAGCGCTATCGTGGGCCGGGCAAGGCTGCACAACCAACTGATGTCACCCGCTTTGGCCGCTCCCATCTCGACCACGGCATAGTCCACGGCAGGTTGCAGGCGGAGCAGCGTTAGAGGTACACCGATTTCATTATTGAAGTTGCCCTCCGTCGCAAGGGTGTCTCCTGTCTGGGACAAAATCGCGTGTACCATATTTTTAACGGTGGTCTTGCCACTGCTGCCGGTGATCGCGACCAACGGGCCCTGGTAAAGATCACGGTTGTAGGCACCCAGCTTTCCCAGCGCGCACTGACTATCTTCGACCAGCAACTGGGACATCCCTACGTCTGCTCGACGACTGACCAGTGCAGCACTAATGCCCTCTACCTCCAGCCCCTCAAGATAATCATGTCCGTCATAGCGCTCTCCGCGCAGAGCCACAAACAGCTCTCCTGGTTTTGCACTGCGCGTATCAGTCGACACACTGCTAAATGCCTGATCAGTGCCGAGCAGGCGACCCGCCAGGGGTAACTCAAGCTCTGCCAGAGTCAGTGCACGCATCATCTGCTCGAACTCCCCGCCAGCGCCTTTGACGCCTCGGCCACGTCGCTGAAGTAAATACGCTTCTCATCCAGCTGCTGGTATTCCTCGTGGCCTTTACCTGCAATCAATATGCAATCACCTGAGGCAGCGTCAGCAATTGCCATGGCGATGGCCTGGCCGCGATCTTCCATCAGGGTGTAATCACCACTGCAACCAGTTTCAATATGCGCCATAATCTGCGCCGGTGATTCACTCCGTGGATTATCGCTGGTGACAAACACACGGTCTGCAAGACGACAGGCTATCCGTCCCATCAACTGACGTTTTTCCTCGTCTCTATCACCGCCGCATCCAAATACGCACACCAGCTCACCGTCACTTTGCGCGCGCAGGGCCAGCAGCACAGCCTCCAGCGCCTGAGGCGTATGGGCGTAATCCACCACCACCTGCAAACCCTGACTGTTGGGCACGGTTTCCATGCGCCCGGGAACAGGATTCAGCTCCGCTACAGACTGCAGCACCGCGCCGAAATCCTCGCCGGACACGACCAGCGCAGTGACCGCCGCAGCCATGTTTGCCAGATTGAAATCACCGGCAAGGGGACTGCTAAACTCGGCCTGCCCCCAGGGCGTATGGAACTCACCGCGCACCCCGTCGACACCAAAGCACGCGTTTTCTATACGTACGTCGGCAGCGGCGCCACGAATCGAGTAGGTCAACACATCGGCCTCCTGCGCCATCACAGCGCGGATACGCAGGCTGAAATCGTCATCTGCATTGATAATCGCGTGGCGCAGGTGCTCATTGGCAAACAGTTGCAACTTGGCGCGACCGTACGCCTCCATGCTGCCGTGGTAATCGAGGTGATCGTGAGAGAGGTTGGTATAGACAGCCGTTTCAAAGCACACACCGTTAACGCGTCCCTGCGCCAACGCATGCGACGATACCTCCATAGTGACTGCGAGCACGCCCTGTTCCAACCAGTCCGCCAACTGCTGCTGCAGAGAAATCGCATCCGGCGTTGTGTTGCGAGCTGCGGCAACGTCATCGCAAAGAGACGCGCCCAGCGTGCCAATCACTCCACAAGGCTTACCCAGCGCACGGGTTAATTGCCCGATAATCCGACTGGTCGTGGTTTTACCGTTGGTGCCAGTTACCCCTGTCACGTGCTGCTGCGAACTGGGATTACGATAAAATCGGGCCGCCAGCGAACCCAACTCAAAGCGCAAATCAGGCAGCTCCACCAAAGGCACCGGGATTGCATCCAGAAAACCTGCAACCGGCGCTTCCGCCGCCACCGCAGCGGCGCCGTTGGCGACAGCCTGCTCGATGAACTGCCGGCCATCATGCACGTCGCCAGGCAACGCCAGGAATAAATCTCCCGGGCGCACCTTACGGCTGTCCAGCTGTAAACCGCTGATAATGGTGTCAGCGTTCGTCGTATTGCGGATATCGAGTAATTCCGGCAGGGCCATTGTGGGAACATTCAGCGCCGCCGAAGCCATCATCAGAGTGCGCCTCCAGCCAGAGCGACACTCGTTGTCTCAAACTCCGACGGCGGCACATTTAAAAGGCGCAAGGTGGCCCGGGTTACAGCGGAAAAGACCGGCGCCGCAACCGCACCACCACCGTAGCGCTCACCCTTGGGGTCGTTTATCACCACTACGGTCACAATGCGTGGATCGTCAACCGGCGCGACCCCGGCGAATAATGCCACGTACTTCTTGTCCTCGTAGCCGCGAGGGCCGACCTTGTGGACAGTGCCGGTCTTACCACCAACCCGGTAGCCAGATACCCGGGCCTTGCGCGCAGTGCCGTCCTCAATAGTGACTGTATGCAGCATGGTCATGAGCTGCGCGGCCATCTCGGGAGAGATCACGCGGTCTCCGGCAGGCACCTGACCCTCCAGCGCCAGCAGAGACACAGGCGGTCGCACACCCCCATTGGCAAACACTGTGTAGGCACTTGCGATCTGCAGCGGTGTTGCCGTGATGCCATAGCCAAAGGCCAGGGCAATTTTTTCCGTTGAATACCAGCGAGCCCGGTTGGGGAGGCTGCCAGCACTCTCTCCCGGAAACCCGGTCCCGGGGGCGACACCAATACCGAAGCGACCAAACACCTCTCGAATAGGCTCATGGCCCAGCGCCACGGCGATCTTGGTCACACCGACCTGGCTGGATTTTTGCAACACCCGCGTCAAGCTGATGTCACCATAATTGCGCGGGTCAGGGTAGACTTTGGGACCTACCCGAATACGTCCCGGCGATGTATCGATCATCGTCTGTGGCGTATACAGTCCACTTTCGAGAGCCGCCACAAGTGTCATGGACTTCATGGTGGAGCCGGGCTCATACGTGTCGGTTAGCGCGCGATTGCGTCGATTTGCCGCGCTGCCGGACTTGGACCCATTCGGGTTGTAGACAGGGTAGTTAACCATCGCCAGGACCTCCCCGGTGCGACTGTCCAACGTCACCACCGTGCCTGACTCAGCCCCCAACGCGGTGACCGCGCGCTGTAATTCACGGTGCTGCACGTATTGCATGCGTAAATCGATACTCAGAGCCAGATCCTTACCCGGCAAACCCGGCTGCAGCACCCCGATATCTCGCACTGTGTCGCCGTGCAAGTCCTTGATATACCGCTTCTTACCCGGCGTTCCACGCAGCCAGTCATCGTAGGCCAGCTCCAGTCCCGCAATCCCCTCTCCGTCCACATTGGTGAAGCCGACCAACTGCGCAGCCACCTCCCCGGCGGGATAAAAGCGCCGATACTCGCGCTCCCCGTAGACGCCCGGAATACCCATGTCAATTATTTCGCGCGCACGGGCAGGCACCTGGTGACGTAATAAATAAAGGAACTTCTTCGATTTAAAACGCTCGATTTTTGCACTGAGAACGCCCACTGGCTCACCTATCGCCTCAGCCAGCCGAGCCACCTCTTCTGAACCATTTAAAATACTCGGGTCAACCCATATGGACACCACAGGCGTGCTAACGGCAAGTGGTTCGCCTCTGCGATCCGTTATGACTCCGCGGTAGGCGGGAATCTCCGCCGTGCGCATTGAGCGATTGGCACCCTGATCCTGCAGGAACGCGTAGCCGCGCTCCATGTCGAAAATTTGCAGAGACAACACACGCCACACCAGCAGGACCAGCAGGCAGCACAGCAGCGCAACTACCAGATAGAAACGCCACAGCGAGAGGGGCTGGCGCTCGGGGCCCCTCACTTGGACACTACCTTGAACCGGGAGGGTTCGGGAGCCACCATATCAAGCTCACCCCGTGCGACTTTTTCAACGCGGTAGTGGGAACCCTGCGTGCTCTGCTCCAGCAACAGCCGCCCATAATCCTCCTGCAAATACCACTGGGAGTGCTCCAGCACCTGGAGACTCGCGTAGAGTCCCCGGCAGGCGTGGGTCGAGTAGATGGTGCCAAACGCTGACAGCAGGACGAAGCCGAGAAGAATGACGTTGGCGACCGCCACCCGCGCCGATACAGACCCCACAGTCCGCTCACTACTCATCCCTGTGTTACCCTCCCTGCTCACTCTGGCGTCTCTACCTCTGACTGTTCAGCCGATTTTCTCTGCCACACGCATCACTGCACTGCGCGCTCGCACGTTTTCTTGCACTTCTGCCTCACTGGCCCTGACCGCCCGGCCAACCAATCGCATGCGCTTGTTCAACGCACCCTCAGTAACCGGAACACCTCTGGGCAAATCGTCGCCTCTGGCCTTGTCGCGCATATACCGCTTGACCCGTCTGTCCTCCAGCGAGTGAAAACTGATCACCACCAGACGCCCGCCAACGCGCAACATATCCAGCGCCAGCGAGAGGAACTCCTGAAGATCATCCAGCTCTCTGTTGACCTTGATCCGAATCGCCTGAAACGCTCGAGTGGCCGGGTGTTTGTGCTTCTCCCAGCGAGGATGGGCCGCACTGACAACACTGGCGAGATGGCCGGTCGTCTCAATCGGTGCTTCTTCCCGCGCTGCCACGATAGCCGTGGCAATGCGCCGCGCGAAGCGCTCCTCGCCATACTCCTTTAACACCCCTGCGATATCCGATAGCTCGGCATGGGATAGCCACTGCGCCGCCGTCTCGCCGCGACTGGTATCCATGCGCATATCGAGTGGACCATCCTGCATAAAGCTGAAACCCCTTTCGGCCTCATCCAACTGCGGACTGGATACGCCCAGATCCAGTAAAATGCCATCAACTGCGTCGATCCCCATGCGACGCAGTTGATCGGGAAGCTGAGCGAAAGATCCGCGGAAAAACTCGAATCGAGGCTCGCTCCCTTCCAACTCCCTGGCCACGGTTTCGGCGGCCTCATCCTTGTCCACTGCCAGTACCCGCGCACCGCCGTCCAACCTGTCCAACAGATAACGCGCATGTCCCCCGCGACCAAACGTACCGTCGACGTAAAACCCACCGGGGTTCGTTACCAGAGCATCGACCGCCTCTTGCAACAACACCGTCTGATGCATGTCAGCCACCTACAGCGTCAGGGACATCAGTTCGTCGGGCAATTCCGCTTCGGGATCAGAATCCCGCAAAGCCTCATCCCGCTCGGCGAACCACAACGCTTCTGACCACACCTCCAACTTGTTGCCCTGCCCCACCAGAACCAATTTTTTATCCAGTTTTGCGTGCTCGCGCAGTGGCGGGGGCAATAACAAACGGTCACTACCATCCAACTCGAGGTCCGTGGCATATCCCAGCATCAGGCGCTGGAATCGCTTCACCGCGGGCTTGAGTGCAGGTAAAGCCTGGATTTCCTTTTCTATGCGCTCCCACTCAGGCAGCGGGTAGACCGTGAGGCAGGGCGCCATAGTGTCGATGGTTACCACCACGCAGCCGGCGCATTCAGAGTGCAGGGGTTCGCGCTGGCGTGCAGGAATCGCCAGTCGCCCTTTGGCATCCATGTTGATGTGCTGTACTCCACGAAACACGACGCTTTCCCACCTTGGATGGCTTCATAAACCCACAAAAAGCCAATAAATCCCACTTATTTCCACTTTTCAACACTATAGGGCCGCAAGAGAGAAAGTGTCAAGGGAGAGAGAGGGAAAAAACGTTGTGATTTCAGCTAATTAGCGCGATTTTGGTGTCAATTGCTGCACTTGGGCACGCGTATGATGATCAAAATAGCAACTGAAAACAGGTTCCTAAATTTACTTCCTCATGATTCACATGAACTTAAAGTCTATATTTTTATATATAAAACTTTTTTAATTGCTTTTTATTATATAAGACGCCTCACCCGCCACTTTCTGCTCACTGCCGCTGCCGGGCAACCAGTGCAACAAACGCGAGG
>JAAENL010000385.1 GCA_024224435.1 Halieaceae bacterium | reverse complement strand
TTCCTGCGGCGCTTTTTGGATCATGTCCTGCCGAAGCGGTTTCAGCGCATCCGGCATTATGGGCTGCATCACAGCAGCCAGAGAAAGAAACTGGCCCTCGTAAGGCGCTTGCTGGGCCTGACCGCCGAGCTGCCGACCGTCCAGAAGTTGAACCTGGTGGAATGGCTGCGCGAAATCCTGGGCAAAGCCGAGCCATTTCGGTGTCCCTATTGCGGAAAAGGGGTGCTGGAGGTGCTGAGAGAATTTGAGGCGACCGCCGCCTGGCGCTTGAAATTTGCGCCGCTGTTGGGGCTAGCCTTCAAATGGGGGTGGGGGATTTGATGGCGAGAAAAAAGCGGCAGCCCAGAAGCGGGAAGGGCTCAAAGCGTCTGATCGTTGAAAAACAGGGTTTTGACCATCAAAAGAGAGTGCGAAACAGGGCATTTTGCCTGCCCAAGATGCGATTGAAAGCAGAAGCGCTCGAAAAAAGGGCCGCGCAAAGCAAGTATAATGCAGAGGGAACTCCATAGCGAGGGCCGGAGAATTTCATCTAACCCCTCGTGAAGCGGACGCCCCTTACTGAACGAAAAAATCACCGGAGTTGGTTCTCGATGTTGCGAGCCAGCGGTGGTGTTTTGCCAGACCCATGGGCGCAGCTTACGATAATCGTTAGATGAAAGCGTTGGTAGAGCAGGTGGCCAAAGGCGCTGAAAATAGGGCCAGCCAAAGAAGTCAGTGATGTGCCCAAGGAAGCCGGATGAGCCTATGTTCGCAGCCAAAGCGAATAGAGCTGGAAACGGAGGGATAAGAAATGGGAGCGGGAGCGCGGGGCCGCGCCAGGCCAAAGCATGAAGTGGCGGAAGTGTTCCGGCAATTTGAAGCTGAGTATAGTCAGCAATACAGGTACAGCAGTCCGAGAGGCAGTGTGGCGCGCAATATTCTGCAATGTCGGACCGCCGCCCTAGGAGGGCAAGTGCGCGGGTGTCAGGCCTGTGGAAAAGTAGAAATCGCGTACAACTCGTGCAAAGACCGGCACTGCCCCAAATGCGGGGCCTATGATAAAGCGCAATGGCTGGAGGCGCAGAAAGTGTGGGTGCTGCCGATC
>JAAENL010000384.1 GCA_024224435.1 Halieaceae bacterium | reverse complement strand
TAGGCCCGCCACAACATGGGCAGGACGGCAATTCCATGGCAGATACATTGTCGCCTTCATTGGGGTCGCCTTCATTGGGTGTTTCGTTGTCAGGCGGTAGATCAAGCAATTTACGGCACAGGGCAATGTTCCTGGCGCGATAGCCATTGGCAAACAGACCGTAATGGCGGATGCGATGAAAGCCATGCGGCAGGACGTGGATGAGAAAGCGGCGGATGAACTCGCCTGCATCCAGGGTCATAGTTTTCTGTCGGTCCCGCCCTTTTGCACGGTAATCCTTCCATTTGAACGTGACTTGATTATCCTCAATTTTCAGCAGACGGCTGTTTGCGATAGCCACTCTGTGGGTGTAGCGGGACAGGTAAGCAAGAACCGCTTTTGGTCCGGCAAAGGGGCGTTTGGCGTAAACGACCCAATTGGTTTTGTGTAAACGTGCCAGGAAGCCTGCGAATGCCGCGCTATCCGCCAGGTGGATGTGTTCACTGAAGAAGCTCAATCGCCCCGCCTCATGTGCCGCAAACAGCTTCTCAAGAAACAACCGGCGGAACAATTTTGAGAGTACCCGTACGGGCAGGAAGAAGCCGGGCTTGCAGGATACCCATGTTTTTTCATCCCGCGATATCCCGCCACCGGGCACGATCATGTGTACATGGGGATGATGAGTCATGGCAGAGCCCCATGTGTGGAGAACAGATGTCATCCCGATCTTTGCCCCCAGATGTCTGAGATCGGCAGCGATGGTGATCATGGTCTGGGAACTGGCTTTAAGCAGCAGATCGTAAACTACCGCCTTGTTGTGATAGGCAATATCGGCGATTGCAGCAGGTAACGTAAAGACCACATGGTAGTAGGGCACTGGTAGCAATTCCGCCTGTCGCGCCTCCAGCCATTTGATGGCCGCACCGCCTTGGCACTTGGGACAGTGCCGGTTGCGGCAGGAATTGTAGGCGATCCGCAAATGCTCACAATCGGCGCACTGTTCCACATGGCCACCGAGTGTTGCAGTACGGCAGATCTCGATTGCACTCATCACCTTCAACTGGCCGAGGCTTATGTGACCGGCATTGGCTCTACGCCATGCCGCCCCGTGATCGCGGAAGATGTCCGCAACCTCCAATCTTGCACGGGACATGGATCTGCGGCGATTATCCGGTGCTCACTCCGGATTTGGTCAATATCTTATCGAGCGGGCTCATAACCTCGCGGATCGTTTTGGTCGCCACCTGTGTGTACAATGCCGTGGTGGTCAGCTTCTTGTGCCCAAGCAGCACCTGGATCACGCGAATATCGATGTTCTGCTCCAGCAGATGTGTTGCAAACGAATGCCTGAGCGTGTGTGGCGTTACCCGTTTGTCGATCTCCGCCATTTGAACCGCGGCATGGCAGGCACGGTTGAACTGGCGGGCTGAGATGGGATTGACTGGGTTCTGGCCGGGAAACAGCCAGCCCTGCGGTCGGGCCTCAGCCCACCAGGCACGAAGCAGTTCAAGCAGGTGGGGTGACAGCATCACATAGCGGTCTTTACCGCCCTTGCCCTGTTCCACGCGGATGACCATGCGTTCTGAATCAATATCGGCAATCTTCAGCGAGGCTACCTCTGACGCGCGTAATCCGCAGCCATAGGCAACGCTCAATGCCGCCTTATACTTCAACCCAGGACCGGGAGCGCATTCAAGCAGGCGTGCCACCTCCTCAGGGCTTAAAACCACCGGTAATTTGCGGGGCTGGCGTACCGTGCTGGTAAATTTTCTGACATCATCGCGCCCCAGTGTGGTGCCGAAGAAAAACCGCAAGGCCGAAACGGCGGCGTTGATCGTAAAGGGTGAAGTACCATTATCGCTCAGATGCAACTGGTAGCGGCGAATATCCTCACCGCTGGCCTGATCCGGCGGGAAGCCCAGAAACCGGCTGAAGTTCTTAATACGCCGGATGTAATCCTTCTGCGTCTTCTCACCAAACCGGCGGATCGACATGTCTTCAATCATACGTGTGCGAAGTGTGGAAACCTTCTCCTGTGTCATGGGAATACTCCTGTTTACTAAACTTGTGACTTTTACAATTACAAGTCTCGCAGACAGAACGCTTCACCGCGATACACCCACCAATACCGCGAGAGCGGTTTCGTTCTATGACCCGACACTGACATTCGTGAACCTCTTGCATACTCCTATTCATCCGTTATTCTTAATGGTCAACCGGTTTAACAGTTTTGCGGTGCCCTGGTCCCGGCAACGCCGGACGTTGGTAAGATTTACACAAGATCAGGGAGTATCGAGATGATTGGACGTA
>JAAENL010000383.1 GCA_024224435.1 Halieaceae bacterium | reverse complement strand
TCGCAGGAGCGCACTGCCGCTGCTTATGCCGCAGGCAAGTTCGCCGACGAGTTGACCCCGGTCACCTGCAAGCGCACTGTCTGGGATAAGGAAACCGGCAACGCCTCTGAAGTGGAGTCGACTGTAGAGGCGGATGAGGGCCTCCGTGCCACTACTGCGGAGGGTCTGGCGGGCCTCAAAACTGTTCAGGAAGGTGGCACGATTACCGCGGGTAACGCGTCACAGCTTTCCGATGGGTCTTCCGCCCAGGTGCTCATGGACGCCAAGCTTGCCGAGAAAGAAGGTCTCGAGCCGCTCGGTATTTATCGCGGTATCGCGGTTGCCGGTTGTGCGCCGGACGAGATGGGTATTGGTCCTGTCTTTGCTGTACCCAAGCTGCTCAAGCAGCATGGCCTCAGTGTGGATGACATTGGACTCTGGGAGCTTAACGAGGCCTTTGCTGTACAGGTCATTTACTGCCGCGATCAGTTGGGTATCGATAATGACAAGCTGAACGTCAACGGCGGTGCCATCTCGATAGGTCACCCTTACGGCATGAGTGGCTCGCGCATGGTGGGTCATGCCTTGATCGAAGGCAAGCGCCGCGGGGTCAAATACGTGGTGATCACGATGTGCGTCGGTGGCGGTATGGGTGCCGCGGGACTGTTCGAAGTCGCCTGACCGGCGACTGGCTAACACGGCGCCCTCGGGCGCCGTTGTTGTTTCAGGGGCAGCAAAACCGCTGCACTCTTACGAAGGAAAATACGTATGAAAGCACTAATTTGCAGTGAGCTCGGCCTGGCCGAAAAGCTTGAACTGGCGAGTGACTGGCCCGCTCCCGAGGTCGGCGAGCACGATGTTGCTATCGATGTGAAAGCGGCGGGGCTCAATTTCCCCGATGTACTAACCATTCAGGGCAAGTACCAATATCAGCCGGAGATGCCCTTTATCCCCGGCGGGGAGTGCGCTGGGGTCGTGACGGCTGTGGGTGATAAGGTCAGCCGCTTTAAGCCTGGCGATGAAGTAATATCCATGGGCGCCACTGGTGCTTTCTGCGAAAAAATCGCTGCCAACGAGTTTTCCGTATTTCCCAAGCCCGGAGCACTGAGCTTTGAGCAAGCGGCAGGTATTAGCATCACCTATTTCACTACGTATTACGCCCTCAAACAGCGTGCCAATCTGCAGCCAGGTGAGTCCCTGCTGGTTTTGGGCGCCGCCGGCGGCGTCGGCACCAGTGCTATCGAGTTAGGTAAACTGATGGGTGCGAAGGTGACCGCCTGTGCCAGCACGGACGAAAAACTTGAAATCTGTAAACAACTGGGCGCAGACGAGCTCATCAATTATTCCGACATCGACCTCAAAGCCGCCCTGAAGGAGGCGTCTGGTGGACAGGGCTATGACGTGATCTACGACCCCGTCGGGGGCGATTATGCCGAGCCCGCAATCAGGAATTTGGCATGGAAAGGACGCTTCCTGGTCATCGGATTTGCCAGCGGGCCTATTCCAAGTATTCCCCTCAATCTCGCTTTGCTCAAAGGCGCGTCTTTTGTCGGCGTATTCTGGGGTCGCTTCACCGGTGAGGAGCCGGAGGTGAATATGCAGAACATAAGCGAGCTTACCGAGCTGTTCGAGAGCGGCAAACTCAGCCCTCTGGTCACTGACTGCTTTCCCATTGAGCAGTATGAAGACGCTTTCAATTGCATGATCGAGCGTCGTGCTCGCGGCAAGGTCATTATCACCATGTAGGAGAATTGGCGTTATGTCCGGTTTCGAATTCAACACCGTGCCGCGAATCGTGGTAGCGCCCGGCGCGAGCCAGCAGCTTGCGGCGGAACTGTCAGCCCTGGGGGTTTCCAGGCCGCTGCTGGTGACTGATCCTGGCCTTGTGTCTATTGGGCTAATCCAGCCCGTAGCGGATGCGCTGGCGGAGGCTGATGTCACCGCGGTGCTGTTTGATCAGGTGCGCGAAGACCCTCCAGAACACACCGTTATGGCAGCCGTCCAGCTGGCGCGCGAGTCCACCGTCGACGGTGTGCTGGCGGTGGGAGGCGGCAGTTCCATGGATGTAGCGAAGGTGGTTGCGGTCTTGCTTGGCGGCGATCAGCCGCTGCAGGATCTCTATGGGGTCGGGCAGGTCAGCGGTGG
>JAAENL010000382.1 GCA_024224435.1 Halieaceae bacterium | reverse complement strand
GAATGAGGGTGACGCCAGGGGCATTGGAGACAAGCGTATTGTCATGAATCCATACCGCCGAACTGAGCGCCTTGATGGCGGTGCTGTTGGCGATGTCCTGGTAGAAGAGGACGTTTTTGATCTCGACGTTGCGCCTATCACTTACGTCAGGATCTGAGCTGGTGTGCCCACCATAATTCAGTTCGATACCGGTGTCGGCATTACGGATGGTGAAGTTCTGGATCGTAACATTTTCGATGTCAGGATAGATATTGGAGATCTCGCCCGCCGGTAGAATCTCGATACCTGTACCACCGTTCGCGTCGAGGAAGACCGCATCGGGGTCGGTACCCCGCAAGATGAGGTCATCCTGGCCGGCATGAATGATTGCCGAACTGTAGATACCCGGCTGCACGTTGATGATATCGGCAAACCAACTGGCATCGATCGCGCTTTGGAGGGTCGAGAAAGCATCGACGCCCCAGGTATAGCCGTCGTTAGCGCAAGTGGCGCAGTAATCGTCATCCACAAAGCGGTTGGTGGCGAGAGCGGCCAACTGGAACACCCAACCCGTCTGGGCCGAGTCGAGCGAAGCATAATCCGCTTTGCCGTCGCCGTCGAAATCGCCGATGAGGGTGTCGGTGGCGAAACTGCCACCGAACTGCTTGGCATTTGCATCAACCACCCGGAAGGGTACGGCTGCAGCTCCAGCACTGGCGGTAGAGAGCCAGACGCTGAATTCTGAACCGAGTAAGGCTAAGACATCATCCTTGCCATCGCCACTGAAGTCGGCCGCTGTTCTGGCAACGGTACTGTCGACGGCAAAGCCAAGGCTGTTATTAGTAACTTGCTGGAAGGTCAAGGCGTCAGCAGAGACGCCCTGGCTGATCCAGACCACCCAACTGCTGGTGTCTGAGGCTCGTGAGGCCACATCTCCCTTGTTATCGCCATCGAAGTCGCCCGGGATCAAGGCTGTGGCATCTCCACTGACCAAGGTGCCCAGGTTGTTGGTGACGCTGGCGAAATTAAATGCGGAACTGGTGCCTGATGAGATATAAGTGGCCCAGGCGCTACCATCCCAACCGGCGATGTCGGTCTTGTTATCGCCGTCGAAATCGCCGAGGAACATCATGGACGTGTCACCACTCGCCAAGGCGCCTAAGTCGCTGGTAATGGTTTCGAAACCGAAGCTTGTGCCAGATGCCCCGGTCGCTCGTACGAACTGCCAGACGGAGCCATCCCATACAGCCAGGTCGTCGAGGCCATCGCCGTCGAAGTCACCCTGAATGCGGTTGGCGCTGCCGGTTACAGCCGAGGGCATGTTATTGGTATACTCGCTAAACGTTACCTCGTCGTTGCTCAAGCCATCGGCATGCCAGGTGCTCCAGGCTGAACCCGTCCAACCTGCGATATCCGACTTACTGTCGCCATCCCAATCACCCACCATTGCGGAATCGCTGGGGAAACGGGGGCGGGGGCTGATGTTGTTATAGATGCGGAAGGCGAGGCCGTTGGTGGTGAGGCTGTCATCGGCTGTAGTTGCTTGTACGCCGGCTGCTGACAGCATTTGGCTTGCCTGAGGACCGGCAGGAGCGCCAATGGTGGGGAGATTGCCCAGCGCCCGAGGTCGAGGGGCAGCGCCTATCCATTTGCCCTGTTCGTTGAAGGCCAGCGTAAGCGAATCCAGTCTCAGTCCACTACCTGCCGCGGCCTGCACGGTGTATTCACCGATCGGGACTAGTAAGAGGTCAGAAGAGAGATCACAGTTGAGGTCAGCACCGGCGGCGTAGGGCGCAGAAGCGGCGCTGGAAACACCACTGATCTGGGCTTGCACCGGCTGGTTGTGGGCCAGACCTTCGGAGCCATGTACGAGGTAGGAGCGGTTACCACCACCGGTGGCGCCGAGCAGGATATCATTGAATCCATCTACGTTGACATCACCGACTGCGGCGATGAAGTTGTTGGGAGCGGGTGTGTAACCATTGAAGGTGACACTGGCGCCCATACCCATACCCCAGCCGGAACTGCGTCCGTAGACAATGCGGGGGGCATCGGCGCTGCTGTAAGCAAAATCGGGCAGCGAATCACCGTTGACATCACCCAGAGCGACGACCTGCGACCCGACCAAAGCGCCGCTGTCGCCGACAAAACTGGCATTGGCAGTGGTGAGGGGATTGAGGGCGCCGGTTACGCCGATGCCACGCCAGGTCACGGGACCGAGGAAGAGATAGACGGCTGCCTGGCTGGCGCCGAAGCTGTTATTGGGGTCGGCGATCACGAAATCATCGTATTGGTCGCCGTTGACATCACCCACGCCTGTTGCCACGGCGCCACTATTGTCTATCTGGAAGTACTCCATGGATACAGCAGCGGAACCGCTGAGCGTGTCGACGAATTGTGTGCCGGAGGTGCTGGTAG
>JAAENL010000381.1 GCA_024224435.1 Halieaceae bacterium | reverse complement strand
TTCCTCGTGACCGACGACCGCAAGGTGCGCATCACCTTTCTCAGCGAAGAGCTCAAGCCGGTCGCCGCCGCCGGCCAGGAGGTTTCGGTGATCGCCGGAGAGCGCACCAGCCCGCATCTGTATTTATCCGTACGCCCACCCCTTGGAAAAGAACGTGGCATTTTTGCCGATACACGCCTGCTCACTCAAGCCGCTGTGGGTCATCTGAACGAAGAGAAGAAGGATGACTCAGTCGTTCCACTCCTCCGCTACCGCAGGCCAATCGACACTGACAATACAGTGTGGCGATCAAGTCCAAGCGAAATCGTAGCCGAAGACGCAGAGACTATAGCCACTCAGGCACCAAAACGCGCTGCCCCCTGGCCCGGTGGTTGGGCGCTCTGTGCTTACGGCCTGCTAGCGACGGTCATAGTCTGGGCATGCAGTCGTATTTACAGCAGTTATGTCCTGCAGCGAAAATCTGAGGATCTGGCCAACAGGATCTATGAGACCGAGAGCGAAGCAGACGATGATCTTCACGAGTTCATAGAGACACAGAGTGAGCTGGTAGCGGCTGCTCAAGCGCATGGTGAGGTGACTTTATCGGTAATGAGACACTGCATATCCTCGCAGCTCAACGAACAGCAAAACGTGTCCGGCCAGCGACTGGCACAGGGCAGCCTGAAACGAATAGACGCGCTGTCCAGTCTGGCGTTGTACACGCAATACGAAGCAGAGGGCGCACAAGTCGATCTGCACAGTTTTGTCGATGCCACTGTCAATGACATGTTACGGACGACGCCTGTTCGACCCGAGACCGTTATCAGTATTAACGACATCGAACAAGCGCACCTGCCGTCCGAGATTGCCACACCCATAGGCCTTGTTCTTTTCGAACTGTTGGAGAATGCTTTTCTGCATGCCTTCGCCAACAGCTCGCCGGCAAACTATATTCATATGCAGATGCGGGTTGAAGACAGCGGACACCGGAGAACTCATGCCGTACACCTGTCCATACAGGACAGCGGTAGGGGCTTTCCACAGGACTTACACACAGTCTGCAAGGAAAACTCTGGCATTGCGATAGTGAAAGGGCTCATCGCGCGATTAAATGGAGAAATCAATT
>JAAENL010000380.1 GCA_024224435.1 Halieaceae bacterium | reverse complement strand
GACGTCGCCACCACGTTCTGCGACCACTGCACGACCCGTTACCGAAGACACTCCACTAAGTGAGCAAAGAGCCAATCAATTCATACCGATACCGGCGCCTGACGGTCGTTCACACGCACCAGGAAAGGCGCTTCATGCTGAGCACAAACCGAACAGCCGCAGCTCACTGATCCACCCTTGAGAATTCAAAGACGATAGTCGACTCCTGCGTCCCGACGATAATAGAATCGCCAAAATTCAGCGAACAACGACCCCCTGCATAATCGCCACCGACCACCTTATTTTCTACGATAGTGCCACACGCACTGCCGCGGTCGACCAACTCATAGCTGCCGTCTGATTTCAATTCGATCTGAAAATGTTCGCGCGAGACATTGACCGTCTTACCCTGGTCTCTGACATACAACTCGTTGTTTTTCTTGGCCGGGGAGTGACGACGCTCCATCAGCCCGCGCACGCCCGCCGCTTTTTTAACCCGCCCTTCACGCCCAACCCTGAAGGGAAAGCGATCCAGTGGCACTTCATAACGCCCAACCCGGTAGGGGAAGCGATCCACTGCGACTTCATCGCCAATCGCAAGCCTTGTGACGGGTGTGAGCGGCCTCAAAACAGGCAAGCCCTGACTACTCGGCGACCGGGTCACTGGCTGCTCTTGCACATGATCGTCTGTCGCCGCGTCACCCACATACGCATGGTGAAGCAAATCCATCACTGCCTGCAGCCATTCCTCAGCTTTCTTCTCGGACACACCCATGCGTCCAGCCAGCTGCACTACCAGTTTTCGTTTATCCATAAACGCCTCTGCCCGTATAAAAACGTTCGATACGGTAGCTTGAAATCCATTATTACTGTTCGTCCTCAGACATCTTTAAAGGCAACGGCCGCGCAGTCAAGTTAATTGAGACGTAAGTTTTACACTCATGCGCGCCAATGCGCTGCTACGCCAGCAATTAACGAGTTGATAATACCCCGTGGCTTCGCCAATATAGATTTCAGTATTACGCCACGATCACAAATCAATAGCAGGGGTAGACCGCATGGACGTCTCGACCATTATCTTTTGGCTGGTGCTCGTTGGCCTGGTGATCTATATCACCAATATTTATAACACTCTGGTCACGCTCAAGAACCGCTACCTCAATGCCTTCTCCCAGATTGAGGTACAACTAAAACGCCGCTATGAACTGATACCCAACCTGGTTGAAACCGCGCGGGCTTATATGGAGCATGAGCGAACAACACTGGAGGCTGTTGTGACTGCACGCAATGACGCTGCGGCCATACTCAAGGGGATGCAAGGCGGTCATATTGGCCCCGCTGATCTGAGCAAACTCGCAAGCGCTGAGGGCGCGCTGGGTAGTGCCTTGGGAAAACTGAATGTCACGATGGAGGCCTACCCCGAGCTGAAAGCCAACGAAAATATGATGCAGCTCACTGAGGAACTCACTAGCACCGAGAATCGTGTAGCCTTTGCACGACAGGGCTTCAATGACGCTGTTATGGCCTACAATACTTATCGGCAAAGCTTTCCGCCCCTGTTCTTTGCAGCGCGGTTCGGCCACCCTGAAGACGCCACGCTACTGGAGTTTGAGGATTCTCAGGCTATTCAGACGGCGCCACAGGTGTCGTTCTGATTCGGCGGTGCCGCACCGGTGGATTTCTTTGCCCAGCAGGATCAAGCAAGGCGCAACACGCGGCTGTTAGTGCTGCTTTTTGTCGCCGCAGTCTTGCTTTTGGTGACACTGACTAATGCCGCCGTAGCAGCCTTTCTCTTCGTCAGTCAGGATTACAACCTCTACAGCGGCAGTACCGGTATAGATGGCTTTGCCGCCTATTTCAGCTGGGCGCGTTTCGGTATGATTGCCTTTGCGGTATCCGCTACCGTCGCCATGGTGGTGTTTGTCAAATGGATTCATCTGTCTACCGGCGGCAAGGCCGTGGCGGAGAGCATGGGCGGCGCTCGCGTTTTCCCGCAGTCCGATGACGCCGCAGAGCAACGCTGCCTCAACGTGGTACAGGAGATGGCGCTTGCCGCCAACATGCCGGTCCCGCCTCTCTACGTGATGAACAGCGAGCGCGGCATCAACGCGTTTGCCGCAGGCATAACGCCAGCGAACGCCGTGGTGGCCGTTACCCGCGGCACCATTGACCACCTGAAGAGAGACGAGCTGCAGGGCGTCATCGCCCATGAATTCAGCCATATACTCAACGGCGATATGCGATTAAACATCCGGCTTGCTGCTATGCTCAAAGGTATTACCTTTATCGGCGATGTCGGTCATTTCTTTTTGCGTTCCAGTAACCATGCCCGCACCGGCTCCAGCAGCCGCCGCAGTGGCGGGCCCGCGCTTCTCGGCCTGGGGTTGGGCTTGCTCCTGCTGGGATGGCTGGGAGGTGCGGTAGCAGGTTTCATAAAGGCTGCCATTTCACGCCAGAAGGAATACCTTGCCGATGCCAGCGCGGTGCAATTCACACGCAGCAAGAGCGGCATTGCAGACGCACTAAAAGCAATTGGCGGCTATATTCCCGGTACGCTGGTGCACGCTGCGCGCGCTAACGAAATGTCTCATATTTTTTTCGGCCAAATAGAACACAGACTATGGCACTTGTTCGCCACACACCCACCACTGGAAAACAGAATCCGGCGAGTAGAGCCAGAGTGGAACGGAGAGTTCATCACACGCGAACCTGTCCATTACAGAGAGCGTCCCACGGATACCCGCAGCAGCGAAGCAGGCGTCGGCAGAGCTGCCATTGTCACCGCGGCAATGGCAGGAGCGCTCATGGACGAGAGCGACTCTACAACACTTGCAGATGCGCATTTCGCCACGACTCCGCCAGAGGCGGCGCCCGCACTGGTAGAACATATTTCTTTGCCGCTTGCCCGACAGTGCAGGGAGCCGCTGAGTGCCCATGCTCTGATTTTTTCACTGCTGTTGGACCCTGTAATCTCTGTACGCCAGAAACAGTTTGAGGTGATTGCCGCGGCAGGTATTTCAGGGCTAGGAGACGCGACCCTTGCCGTGTGGCCAAGGGTACAGGAATTGGACGCCGGACAGCGTCTACCCCTGGTGGAGATGTGTCTGCCAGCGCTAAAGTCGATGTCTAGACAGCAATATCGGGTGTTCAAGAATACCCTGCTCGCCCTGATCAGGGCAGATCGACAAACCGAACTGTACGAGTGGTGCCTGTTCCAGTTGATCCGCCACTATCTGGACCCGGAGTTTTTCCGCGTGCGCTCCCCTCGCCCACGGCACCGAAAACTAGCCCAGGTTTCCAAGCAACTACGCATCGTGTTGTCAGTGCTGGCCTACCACGGGCATGATGATCCCGCGCTGGCCTTCAATGCTGCCGTCAATAGTCTGGACCTCAACGACATGACCATCGCGCCATCCCAGTCATGCAATGTTGCCACTTTCAGCCGGGCAGTAAACGAGCTGAACGACTGTTACCCACTGCTTAAACCCCGAATACTGAAAGCCATGGCGCTGTCTGCGAGCATCGACGGGGAACTCAACCCGCGGGAACGAGAATTGATTTGTAGCGTCGCGGCAGTGATGGACTGCCCTACCCCGGATCTTTAGGCTTTTTTTTACAGGGTCAGCGATGATTACCATCATATTCAGTCAGAGCGCGCGGCCGGCTTTATTTCCGCAAAACCTGTGCTAGTCTGAAATTGTGTATGAAAAGGGGCATACGGAATGTGCCCCTGAAACCCATCAATCCCTCACTATTCGTCATCCAGAAACCGAAACAAGGACGTTTTGATTATGGAAACTTTATCCTCGCTAGTATCGGGTAGTCATCACGCGATCCCGCTCCCCCGCACTGAGTACCCAGCGCCCACGAGAACGACCGATAAGGTGCTGACAATCTTGCTGGGCGGAGACCTCGCCCGCTTGCGGGCAGACTCGGTCGCTGAAGCCCTCGGGATGAGTGCCACCACCCTGCGTCGGCGCCTGCGCGCCGACCATACCTGCTATCAGTTTTTACTCGACAGCGCTCGACAGTATCGGTGTGAGCAAGTGCTCAAACACACATGGCTGCCCGGTAAATGCCTGGCAGATGAGCTTGGTTATCTTGAGGTCAACAGCTTTTACCGGGCCTTTCAACGATGGACAGGCCTGACGTATAGCGAGTACAAGGCCCACCACGAGTGCCAATGCGAATAAGATCGTTTAATTGAAACTGATTTGAAGGCCCGCAGTGTACCGCTACGTTCGGTCAGCGCTGCCAGTGCATTTTGCAATAGATGGGTGACTTACAGAGCGCTTTGCCTCAAACCGAAGTAAAGCCGGCAGTCTAGCCTGATGGGTAGCGGCGCGCGCTCCGCTCACGGTTACCGCAACCTGTACACAACACTCACCCGCGAGCGGATTGTGCAGGACGATGCCAGAACCGGGCATGAATACCTCGACTAGTCGAAGGTAGGCACCGCAGGGACACGGAAGCGCGTCCTCCGATCGCTTCTCAATCGTGCAGGACAACGCCATGCCCTTGACTTAACTGAACCGATCGATACCATCAACTCATACCTGCGGTTTTCGCATCACACAATACGCATCAGGAATTCTCTAATGAAGATGCCACGTTTTCGAATACCGCAGCACGGCTTGCCAGCTCTCTATTTTTTTTTTTTTTCTTCAACACTCTTTTCGAGCCATGCTCTTGCTTTCAACGCGCTTGGCTTGAGTTACGACGTCATCGCCGGAACGCCCGATAATCAGGTCGAACTGGCAGGCTGTGATACAACAACATGCAGCGATCTCAATATCATAATTCCAGCTACAGTGCGCGAGAGTTCAATCGATTACGCGGTGACCCGTGTCAAAATTAAAGCCTTTGAAGATCAAAACCTGCTCAGCGTAGTCTTAGGAAAAAACATCCAGACTCTTGGAGAAAAAGCTTTCAAGGGCAACGCCCTGAGAAGTGTAACAATGCCGGACGGCGTTCAAATAATCGGAGAGAAGGCGTTCGAGAGAAACGCTCTTAAAACTCTCACCATTCCCGCCAGTGTCAATACCATCGACGCTAATGCTTTCAACAGGAACAACCTCAGCACAGTTGAGTTCAGGGGGTCATTCGAAGCCTTCGAGATAGACACCATGTTTGATAACAATAACGGGCTGGCCACTATCAACTACTGCAGCAACGCATTGAATTGGTCTGGACAGACCTTTTATAACGGTATCGAGAGCCTCGCATCCACGCCCAAAAATTGTTCGAGCACGGGCCCGGCCTCTGTACCGCTGGCTCCGCTCTGGCAGCTCGCCCTAATGTCAGGCTTACTGGCGCTACTGGGTCTTATGGGGCTGCGTAAAAGCAAAGAGTAGAATGACGACGCCTTGGGGTCATATTTTCCGTTTTGCGGCGGCCGCGCCGGAAAGGCCTGGCTCTACTGTGATCGGTGAGCTACCTGAAGGGCCGAAAACCTGCAGCGCTCAAGCTGTCTCTGCGCATATTTCGGATTTGATTTTCTTGCAGAGAACGGCCAAACGACAGGCCGATTGACGCAGGACATCATTGCGGCCACCGGGCTTGGGTCGTGCCAGGGGTTAATCAGGAAGCGTAACCCCGCGGATTAGACGCCTGCCAACGCCAGGTGTCCTGACACATCTCTGCAAGATCGCGAGACGCCCGCCACTGCAGCAATTTCTCCGCCAGCGCCGGGTCGGCCCAGCAGGTGGCGATATCGCCCGGTCGCCTTGCAACAATCTCGTAGGGCACCGCTTTTCCGCTGGCACGCTCGAACGCGCTGATCATCTCCAGCACTGACACACCGTTCCCGGTACCCAGGTTAATGGTGTGCAGCCCCGTTTGACGACACACATAGTCGAGCGCAGACACGTGTCCCTCGACAAGGTCCATGACGTGAATGTAGTCGCGAACGCCCGTACCATCAGGTGTTGCATAGTCGTCGCCAAAGACAAACAGCTTGTCGCGCTGACCTACAGCAACCTGCGCAATGAATGGCATGAGATTATTCGGGTGGCCCTGCGGGTCCTCGCCTATGGTGCCGCCCGGATGGGCTCCGACTGGATTGAAATAGCGCAGACGGCAGATGCTCCAGTCAGGGTTGGCCACCTGCCAGTCAGCCAGTATGTCCTCGACCATGCGCTTGGTTCGCCCGTAGGGGCTGGTGGGCGCCAGGTTGAAATCCTCGCGGATGGGCACAGTGGCCGGGTCGCCATAGACCGTCGCCGATGAGGAAAACACCAGATTTTTTATCCCTGCTTTCGCCATCGCCTCCAACAGCACAAGCGAACCAGAGACATTGCAGTCGTAGTATTCCAATGGCATTGCCACGGACTCACCCACCGCCTTCAGACCAGCAAAGTGCAACACCGCCTGCACTGTGTGCCGACTGAATACGGCGCCCAGGCACTGACGGTCGCGTATATCACCGTGCACAAACTCAGGGACGGTCCCACAAATGTTGCCGATTCGCTGAAGAGCGACGACGCTGCTGTTAGACAGGTTGTCCAGCACAACCACGTCGTATCCCGCGTCAATCAAAGCAACACAGGCGTGGCTGCCAATATAGCCCGCTCCGCCGGTCACCAACACGGTACCCGTCATAGTATTATCCCATCAAATCGACTGTCATAGAGTATACCCGATTGGTATTAGGGAGAAACCCGCAGGGCTTCAGACTCACCAAGCATCCGACTATGAAAATATCGGAAAAACCCTATATTATGTGACTCCAACTCAGTGACAGACCCCTTCAAATGCAAATACTCGTCACCGGCGCCGCCGGCTTTATTGGCTACCACCTCAGTGAAAAACTCCTCGCCCGAGGCAACAGGGTTATGGGGCTGGATAATCTCAATGATTATTATGACGTCAGCCTGAAGGAGGCACGTCTGGAGCGATTGCGCCGCCAAGAGCACTTCACTTTCGTGAAGGCCGACCTGCGCGATCGGGACGCGTTAAATGAGCTGTTTGAGGCAACACGTTTCGATGCGGTTATAAACCTCGCCGCCCAGGCAGGGGTAAGGTACTCATTGGAAAATCCACACGCGTATATAGACAGCAATATCATCGGGTTCACCAATATACTTGAATGTTGCCGACACCATCACATCGGCCACCTTGTCTACGCCAGTAGCAGTTCAGTTTACGGCATGAACGGCAGCATGCCCTTTTCAGTGCACGACAATGTAGATCACCCGATATCACTTTACGCAGCGACCAAAAAAGCCAATGAACTGATGGCCCATACTTATTCGCACTTGTACAACATACCGACTACGGGTTTGCGGTTTTTCACGGTTTACGGCCCGTGGGGGCGACCCGACATGGCACTTTTCCTTTTCACCGATGCCATTTTAAAGGGTAAGCCTATCAAGGTTTTCAATAACGGTGAGATGCAGAGGGATTTCACCTACATCGACGATATTGTGGAAGGCATCATCCGTGTGACAGACAAGCCCGCCACACCCAATCCTGACTGGGACTCGCGACACCCCGACCCCGGAACCAGCAGCGCACCCTATCGGCTCTATAATATTGGAAACAACAACCCCGTCTCGTTAATGGATTTTATTGGCGCAATTGAACAGGCCATAGGAAAAAAAGCAGAAAAGCAGTTACTTCCCATGCAGCCCGGTGACGTAGCGGCGACCTATGCCGATATCGATGCGCTGATAGAGGCGGTAGACTACCACCCCAGAACACCGATACAGGAAGGCATCGATAATTTTATCGAATGGTATATGAATCATATGGGCGAGAGGCACTAAATGAATGTTGTGATGATCGGAGCAGGTTACGTGGGGTTGGTCTCCGGTGCCTGCTTTGCCGAGTTCGGCGCAAATGTAACCTGCATCGACGTTGATGCATCAAAAATCAAAGCGCTGCAGGCCGCTCATATACCAATCTATGAGCCCGGAGTAGACGACCTCGTTTCTCGCAATGTAGAGGGTGGACGTCTGAAGTTTTCCGATCAGCTAAAAGACTGGATTGCTGATGCAGACCTTGTCTTCATCGCTGTGGGCACACCTACGCGACGCGGAGACGGTCATGCAGATCTAAAGTATGTCTATGCCGCAGCGGAAGAAATTGCCAAACACCTCGAGGGATACACCGTCATCGTGGATAAATCCACCGTACCGGTAGGCACCGCCCGCGAAGTACACAACATTGTCAGCCGAACAAACCCTGACGCAGATTTCGATGTCGCATCCAACCCCGAATTTCTCCGTGAAGGCTCCGCTATCGGTGATTTCATGCGTCCTGACCGGGTGGTTCTGGGCGTCCAAACCGAACGAGCCGGCAATATGCTTCGCGAGCTATACCGGCCACTTAACTTGATAGAGACTCCCATCATGGTCACCGACCTTGAAAGCGCGGAGATCACCAAGTACGCCGCCAATGCGTTCCTTGCCACAAAAATCAGTTTCATCAATGAGGTGGCGGAGCTGTGTGAAAAAACGGGCGCCGACGTGCACGCAGTTGCAAGGGGAATGGGGCTTGACGGGCGTATCGGTAAAAAGTTTTTGCATGCCGGCCCAGGATACGGGGGCTCCTGCTTTCCAAAAGATACTCTTGCCATGATCCGTATGTCACAGGATGCGGGTGCATCCTGTCAGATTGTGCAGGCAGTAGTTGACGTTAACACAGCGCAAAAGAAACGCATGGTGGAGAAGATTAGACAAGCGCTGGGAGGCAGCACGGCGAATAAAACTATCGCCGTTCTCGGACTCACCTTCAAGCCCGAGACTGATGACATGCGTGATGCGCCCTCGCTCACTATTCTGCCAGCGCTGCTAGAGCAAGGCGCTTGCATCAAGGCCCATGACCCTCAGGGCATGGACGAGGCCCGCAAGGAACTCCCCGACGCGATTCAGTACCAGGATAGCGTCGAGAACACTATTGCCGCCGCTGATGCTCTAGTACTGATGACGGAGTGGAACGTTTACCGAGGACTAAACCTCGATAAAGTGAAATTGCTGATGAGCGGCGACGTTTTCATCGACCTGCGCAACGTGTATGAAAAGGATCGCGTACAATCTCACGGCTTCGAGTACAGCTGCGTCGGGCGTTGAACCTCTACTGCTTCACCAACGACGAAAACTCATTACACAGGCAACGCCGAGTCATCCGTTTTTGCCGGGCACGGCGCATTGGAGAGACACTCACCCTGTGCACACAAGGCTGGAAAGACGGACCAAGGGCACCTCTACCTTGGCAGAGTTTTGCGCAATAAATCGCGACACCGAACCGACGTTGAAGAGTGCGCCGTAACCTCAGAGCATACCTGCAAAATAGTCGATCGTACTTTTGAGCCCTTCCTCAAGCTGAATCCCGGGTTCCCAGCCCAACAAAGACTTTGCCGCGTCGATATCTGGTTGGCGTTGCAGGGGATCATCGCTGGGCAGGGGATTGTTGACCAGTTCAGATTTTGAACCTGTCAGGGCAATCACTGTTTGCGCCAGCTCTAGAATCGTGAACTCATTGGGGTTACCAAGATTCACCGGGCCCGTCACTTCGTCGTCGGTATTCATCAAGGCAAGGAAACCATCAATGAGATCGTCAACATAGCAAAAAGAACGAGATTGACCGCCGTCGCCAAAGATCGTGATCGCATCTCCTCTGAGCGCCTGCATTATAAAATTTGAAACCACCCGGCCATCGTTGGGATGCATTTTGGGTCCGTAGGTGTTGAATATTCTGGCTACCTTGATGTTTAGGCCATGCTGTCGGTGATAATCGAAGAAGAGCGTCTCAGCGCAGCGCTTGCCCTCGTCATAGCAGGAGCGTTCACCTACTGGATTGACATGACCCCAGTAGCTTTCAGGCTGAGGGTGTACCTGAGGGTCGCCATAAACCTCACTGGTTGATGCCT
>JAAENL010000379.1 GCA_024224435.1 Halieaceae bacterium | reverse complement strand
GCTTTCCGACAGGTTGCAGAACTCGGCATTCGTTATGTTCCCTACACAGGCCTCTCCGAACACCGAGATAGCATTGCTCGTTTTGGTGTGGGGATCAAGCCGATCGAAGCCATCGCTCGAACGCTGTAGTCAGCAGCGAGAGACACCGCGAATGCAGGGCTGTGCATGACGCGAGGCAACCTGGGAGCCACGGCAACTCTTGGGTTTCCTACAGCTTCGCCGCTAAGCGCTTCGACGTGATTTCTTATTACGGCAGCCACAAATAGCGGCACGCGCATTTGCGAGCCGTTTTTCGCCATGTTTGCGGCGCAGATACCAGGCGAAACCCGCCAGAAGAACAATCCATGTGACGAAAACGAGAGCCATTGCTGTCCGCACGCCTGCGGGCAAGTCGGCCACCGACATGTTCCTCACGATCACTTTCGCTGAGCCAACCAGCTATTACGCCAGCGTATCGCCAGATTCGTTGGCGACATACCTGGTGAACCCGTCGCTTTCACGGCCAACGTCTTCTTCTGTTGGTTCAACTGTACGCTTGGAACACGGTGGATGTTCCATCCAAACCGATCAGCAACACGCTGTGCGGCATACGTCGATTACCGTACGCCGGACCGTCCATGCCAGGTGCGCCGATGGGCATGCTGGGGACCGCCAGCCCGATTGCCTTAGGGCGCTCCCGCAGCAGGCGCCTGACTTCGCGCGCGGGCACATGGCCTTCCAAGGCGTAGCCCTGCACGGCGGCCGTATGGCACGAAGCATAGCGATCGGGAATGCCTGCGGTGCGCCGTGCCTCGACGGTGTCCTCGACGTCATGTGCGACTACATCGAATCCGTTGTCCCGCAGGTGGGACAACCAATCCTTGCAGCATCCACAACCCGGCGTCTTCCAAACCTGGACTGTAGGCTTAGGTTCAGACTTCTGCGCCAAAGCTATGGCAGGCAAGAGAGCCAGGCCGACGACCAGGGATCGCCTAGACGTGGATATAGGTTGCGAGCTCAACGGTGTTGTCATGACGCGTGTAAGGCTACACAAAAATGCCGGAATTAGGTCCCGGGCGGAGAAAGCACACCCAGCCAAGCAACCAGAGCCAGTATTATCACGGCAAGGCTGGCCTCCGTGATCAGACTCCGGCGCAATGTCATGACCGCGCCAGCGTGATCGCCGCTGCGCATAGCGATTTCAAGTTGAGGACTCAACAGATAACGATTCGCCGACGCCAGCCCGAGCATGAGCCCGAACATTGCCAACTTGGCCAACAACAGGACGCCGTATGCCGAAGTTGCCAATCCGTCGATTGTCGGGCCCACAATCAACAGATAGTTGACGACGCCTGTTGCAAGCAGCGTGGCAACAATCAACGTCCCAAGACGGGCGAAGCCGTTGGACGTATGGTTGAGGATTTCCACCGACTCCAATGAAGCCGCCTGTGGTGTCCGCGCAAGCAACACAAACGCTGTCAGCGATCCAACCCATGCACCCGCGGCTAACAAGTGGGCGATGTCGGCCGTGATG
>JAAENL010000378.1 GCA_024224435.1 Halieaceae bacterium | reverse complement strand
TCCCCGACGAAACACCGTGCTGGCAGCATCTGGAGAGCACCGTGGCGCACGTTCTGGCGAGCTACGGTTATGGCGAGATACGCCTGCCGCTGGTGGAGAAAACAGCACTGTTCAAGCGCTCGATTGGTGAGGTCACTGATATCGTTGAGAAAGAGATGTATACCTTCAACGATCGTAATGACGACAGTATGACGCTGCGGCCGGAGGGTACGGCCGGCTGCGTGCGGGCAGCAATCCAGCAGGGACTATTGTCCACAGCATGCCGGCTTTGGTACACGGGACCGATGTTTCGATATGAGCGCCCGCAGAAAGGGCGCCAGCGCCAGTTTCACCAAATTGGAGTGGAGTCCTTTGGTGTAACAACGCCCGATATGGACGCTCAACTGATTATCATTTGTGCTCGACTTTGGCGCGAACTTGGGATTGCGGACAGCGTGCGACTAGAAATTAATTCAATAGGCAGCACCGAGTCTCGAGCGAGTTATCGGGCCGCGCTGGTGGCCTATCTTGAACAACACGCTAGCGCGCTCGATGAGGACAGCAAACGTAGATTGGAAAGCAACCCGCTGCGCATCCTGGATAGCAAAAACGCGGACACGCAGCTCTTGCTTGAGGACGCGCCGTCACTCAGCGATTATCTGGATGAGGAATCAGAGGCAGATTTCCATCGTTTGCAGCAGTTGCTGAACGAGGTGGGCATTAAATTTGTGGTAAACGAGCGTCTGGTGCGGGGGCTGGACTATTACAATAAGACGGTATTCGAGTGGGTGACTGATCAGTTGGGGGCCCAGGGAACGGTCTGCGCCGGTGGGCGATATGATGGTCTGGTAGAACAGCTGGGTGGCAAAGCGACCCCCGCCGTGGGCTTTGCTATGGGAGTAGAGCGTTTGGTATTGCTCATGAAGGAGCTTGAAGTGGCGGTTCCGCAAGTGGGGGTCGATATTTATGTGGTCGCTGCCGGCAAGGAGGCCGAGTGTGCCGCCCTGGCGGCAACCGAGCGGTTGCGGTCTGTGTTTTCAGATCTTTGCATCGTGCTGCATGCAGGTGCTGGCAGTTTCAAGAGCCAGATGAAACGCGCGGATAAGAGTGGTGCTCGAATAGCGTTGATCTGGGGCGAAAACGAGGTGGCGGCACAGTCGGCGATCGTAAAGCAGCTGCGCGATGGAAAGGGCGAGCAGAGTGCCATTCCCATAGCAGAACTGGAAAAGACATTGCGGTCCATTTTAGGGCCCTGAAAGAGTAACAGAGGATAAATAGCAGTGGACGAATACCGTACAGATGACGAACAACTGGATGCCTTGCGGCGTTGGTGGGGCGAAAATGGCAAGTCTCTCACGGTGGCGGTAGTCACGGCGGTCGCTCTCAGTTTTGGGTGGCAGACCTGGCAGGCCAGTGAAGAGCAGAATTTAAGGCAAGCGTCGGATATCTATCAGGCCTTGTTGCGTAATATCAGCAGCGGTGCGCCGGAAGACGAGAGCCGCAAGTACGCGGATGAACTGATTAACGAGTATTCTGAAACCACCTACGCGCAATTTGCCGCGTTTCACCTGGCGGCGATAGCGGTTCAGATGGATAAGCTGCCGGAGGCTGAGCGTCAGTTGCGTTGGGTGCTAAAACATGCAGTGAAGGGCAGTGACAGCGCACAGCTGGCGGAGCTTCGTCTGGCGCGCGTTTTAAGCGCGTCTGGGCAGACTGACAAATCGCTGGCTATTCTGCAAAGCGGCGAAGGGGGCAATTTCCAGGCGTCATATGCGGCAGCCGAGGGTGATGTTTTGTTAGCCGCAGGCCGAAATGATGAGGCACGCCTGGCCTACCAAAAAGCAATGGCGCTGGGTGGCATGGAGGGCAGTGCCTCGAGTAGTGTGAGCCGGAAGTTACAGAGTCTGATGCCCGCTGCTTTAATGAATGATGTCCCGGTTGCAGCTGAGACGACCGATGAGACTGAGAATTTATCTGGACAGGAGGAATAGCATGATGTGGCCGATAACGCAGAAACTCCTTGTCGTAATTCTTCTCTTGGGGCTATCTGGTTGTAGCACGATCTCGGGCTGGTTTAGCTCTGACGATGATGATGCCACCGCGCCTGCGGCTCTTATCGATATCGATGAGACCGTCGCTATCGACAAGTTGTGGTCGGAGGGTGTTGGCGATGGACAAGGAAGTGGGTTCTACCGTATTCGTTCTACCATAGACGGCGACACGATTTATATCGCATCGGCAGAAGGAGAGGTGATGGCCATTGATCGTGGCAATGGCGATGTGCTCTGGGATGTCGAATTGGATTCGTCTTTGTCCGGCGGTGTCGGTGTATGGGAAGAGGGCCTCTTCATCGGCAGCAGTGAGGGTGTAGTAATCAAACTTGATGCCGCCACCGGACTAAAGTTGTGGGCAACACCTCTGCGAGGTGAAATTCTCTCACCGCCTCAGAGCAACGGACGGGTAGTCGTCGCGCAGACGTACGACGGAAAATTACAGGGCCTGGACTTCGACACAGGCGAGTTACTTTGGGTTTATAATAGTAACGTGCCGGTTCTTACTTTGCGGGGCACCAGCACTCCCATAGTCGATAACAACCGAGTATACGCCGGTTTCGCCAACGGGCGGGTGCAGGCCTTTGATATAAATTCCGGTGCCGTCGTATGGGAGGTGCGAGTTGCTATACCCAGGGGGCGCTCCGAAATTGAGAGAATAGTTGATATCGACGGCTCGATGGAACTCGCCGGGGGCACCCTTTACGTGGCCAGTTACCAGGGTAATGTGGTGGCGATTGACGTGCGCAGTGGTCGTAAATTGTGGCAGCAGAAGGCATCGTCATACTCGGGTGTGTCTCAGAGTTTTGGCAATGTATATGTGGCCGACGCAGACGGCGCTCTCTCTGCATACTCGCGCACTGGTCAGGGTTTGCGGTGGACCCAGGACGCGCTGGCTTATCGTGAACTATCGCGGCCCACGCCGGTTGGTGGCTATGTGGCTGTCGCCGACGTTGAAGGGTATCTGCATATACTCTCTGTGGCTGACGGTACGTTTGCAGGGCGCATCAAAGTAGACAGCGCTGGCGTGCGAGCAGACATGCAAAGTGTTGATAACGTGATATACGTATTCGGAAACAGCGGTGACCTGGTCGCGTATGAGATTACAGCTGATCCTTGATGATACCGGTCATCGCTCTAGTCGGGCGCCCCAATGTCGGTAAATCAACACTATTCAATCGGCTGACCCGAAGTCGCGATGCACTCGTTGCGGATTTTGCTGGTCTTACCCGTGACAGAAAATACGGTGAATCCAGATTAGGCAGTCGGCCGTTCATCGTAATCGATACGGGTGGTATCACCGGCGATGAATCAGGCGTTGATTCTTCCATGGCGCAGCAGGCTCTGGCCGCCATCGAAGAGGCAGACGCCGTTTTGCTTATTGTGGATGCTCGAGAGGGGCTGAATGCAGCGGATGAAACTCTCGCAATGCGATTACGCCAGCAGAACAAGCCTTTCAACCTGGTGGTTAACAAGATTGATGGCCTCAACGAGGAAGTAGCGGCAGCAGACTTCTACGCGCTGGGCACCCGGAGCCTGATGACGATCGCAGCCTCTCAGGGCCGCGGCGTGAGTAGTATGATCGAAGAGGTGTTGGCGGACTTTCCCGAGCCTGCGGTAGAGTCAATCGACGATCATCCGCCGGACAGCATCCGCGTGGCAGTGGTAGGTCGCCCCAATGTGGGCAAGTCGACACTGGTTAATCGGTTGTTAGGTGAGGAGCGTGTCGTGGTCTACGATCAGCCGGGCACCACGCGAGACAGTGTCTATATTGACTTTGAGCGCGGCGATCAAAAATACACTTTGATCGACACCGCCGGCGTCAGGCGTCGCAAAAATGTCAGCGAGGTGGTGGAGAAATTCTCGATAGTGAAAACCCTCAAGGCGATCGAGGATGCACACGTGGTTGTGCTGCTGATGGACGCTCACGAGGGTATTGTCGACCAGGATATGCACCTGTTGGGGCATTGCATGGACAAGGGTCGCGCCCTGGTGCTCGGTGTGAACAAGTGGGATGGTATTGATAGCGACCAGCGGGACTGGATTCGCAAAGAGCTGGATCGGCGGCTGCGCTTTGCCGAGTACGCAGATACGCACTATATCTCGGCTCTGCACGGTACAGGTGTCGGCCACCTGTATACATCCATTAACGGCGCCTATGCCTCTGCGACACGAAAGCTCTCGACTAACGTTCTCAATCGTATCTTGGAGGGTGCTGTATTCGATCACCCTCCGCCTATGGTAAACGGACGCCGCATCAAAATGCGTTACGCTCACGCTGGTGGTCAGAATCCACCGATTATCGTTATTCATGGCAACCAGACTGCGGAGGTACCCAATAGTTACAAGCGTTATCTGGAGAAGGTTTATCGTAGAGAATTGAAGCTGGCCGGCACCCCCGTGCGTATCGAATTTCGCTCTGGCGAAAACCCCTATTCTGAGAAACGCAATAAGTTGACTCAGCGGCAGGTGCAGCGCAAGCGACGAATGATGGCTCACGTCAAGAAATCGAAGAAAAGTCGAAAGAAATAGGCACAGGATTTGGCGGGACGATCCGACATGAATAGTCGCGAGGACATTGCGTTTTTTGTGGAAAGATTCTACGAGGACATGCTGGTTGACCCGCAGCTGGCGCCAATTTTTGTCGAGGTGGCCAACGTCAATCTTGATATACATTTGCCTCACATCAAGGATTACTGGTGCAAGTTGCTACTCGGCGATCAGCAGTATCAACGCCACACCATGAATATACACAGGACGCTGCACAGCAAACGCTCACTTAAGCCTACAGACTTCGATCGCTGGCTGAGGCTTTTTAAGCACACCGTAGACACGCATTTCGTTGGTGAACGGGCAGAGCGCGCAAAACGTGTCGCCGCCGCGATCGCAACTAATATGGAAAGCAGTCTATCATCCTGACAAGGAGCTCCGATGATATATAGATCGATAGTGGCGCGTGCCGGGTTTGCTCTTCTGTTGGCGGTTTTGATGCACCCATTGTCCGCCGAAGAGCGGTACCAACCGTGTATCGCCTGCCATGGCGATGCCGGGCAGGGTGTCGTTACTCTTGGTGCTCCGGCGCTGGCAGGGCAGGACGAGGCCTACCTGGCGCGGCAGCTGAAAAATTTTCGGGATGGCGTTCGTGGGGCAGTTGCTGGTGATGCTCAAGGAATGCAAATGTCCGCGATGGCTGAGTCTCTGTCCGATGGTGATATCAGTGCTCTGTCGGCCTATCTCTCGGCACTCAGCCGAGCGCCTGCGACGGTTGTTGAGGGTGATCTGAAGAACGGCATGACGATTTACCAAGGTAACTGTGGCGCTTGCCATGGCTCAGCCGGCGAGGGCAATCCGTCACTGAATGCTCCGGCACTGGCCTGGCTGGATGGTGAATATATCCAGCGACAAATAAACAATTTTCAGCGAGGACTACGGGGCAACCACAGGGAAGACCGCTATGGCCGCCAGATGAACCTGATGGCCAAGGGTATTAACTCACAGGACGTTGATGACATCACTGCTTATATGCAGTCCAGGACAGGGGACTAGTTCCCGCTATGCACCGCTGCTTGCTATACCTCTCGCTGCTTGCTCTTGGGCTGTCGTGGCCGGTGCAGGGCACAGCCCTGCGTGCTGATTGTCCACCCAGCTTTCAAAAGACCGCGAACGGGCGATGCGCCCTGCGCACGTTTTACGAATTCTATGATTCGGTGCAGGGTGCCGGTCTGGGTGGTACACAGACCGCATTGCCCGATCATCGGGACGGTTTTACGCCACAGCAGATAGATCTTGGCAGATACCTCTTTTTTGACCCCTTACTGTCTGGTGACGGCACCCTGTCCTGTGCTACTTGCCATCAACCCGCTCTGGGTTTCAGCGATGGTCTGCCCCGCGCGCTTGGCAGAGGTAAAAAAGATCTGGGCCGCGCAGCTCCCAGTCTGTGGAACACGGCGTTTCTGAGTCATTTTTTTTGGGACGCGCGGGCACAATCGCTGGAAGAGCAAGCCAGGGGCCCCTTGTACTCTAAACAAGAAATGAACAACACTCCAGCGAGGCTTTTGACGGCACTCAACAGAGAGGCGGCCTACCGAGCGCTATTTCGCGAGGCCTACCCGGAGCGGCAGAACGACGACATTTTGCTGGAGGAAGTGTACACAGCCTTGGCGGCATTTCAGGCGTCCCTGATTTCGCTGAACAGTCGCTATGACCAATATGCACACGGGTATCACGATGCACTGAGTGAGCAGGAGATCGAGGGCTTGAATATTTTTCGATCATTTGTAGCGCGTTGCGCTGAATGTCATACGCCCCCGTTATTTACCAACCAGCAGGTGGCTGTGATTGGTGCACCGGAGCCCGAAGGATACCCGATGGATATTGGTGCTGAGCGAACCTACAACGCGCCGCGATTGAAAGGTGGGTTTAAAGTCCCGACCTTGCGCAATATCGCAATGACTGCGCCATATATGCACTCTGGCCGTTTCAACGACCTGCTCTCGGTAATGGAGTTTTATAACGGCGGCAGGGGGCATGCGGTACCCAAAGAAGTCGACTTGCACTTGCACTGGCATATATCATCTCCCAATCTGTCTGCAGATGAGTTGGCCCGGCTAGTAGATTTTTTGGGTACACTCACAGATGAAAGCCTGACACCGGATATTCCGGCGCGGCTGCCCTCAGGGCTCGATCCTTTTGCTGCGATGCACGAGCGTAGCCAACCGCAATGACGCCGAGAAAAGTACTATGAAAGCGAAAAATATACTGGGTGTGATCTTTCTGCTTGTCGCCTTTGTTGCAGGTTTGACGCTTGGGAAAAGTGATGAAAAAAGCAGGCCGCCGGCCCTATCTGGTGGCGCCGGGGGCGCGACGTATACCGGAGTTGCCCAGTCGCAGGACAATGCGCTGGCGGTAACTGGCAACAGTCGTTTTGTAGCCGGCCCCCCCATGAGCGACGAGGTGATGGTTGTCCATGACGGCGAGTCCATACAGGACGCCGTGAAAGCAGCGCGGCCGGGTACTACGATTCGTGTCATGCCTGGCACCTATAATGAAACGGTCTATATCGATAAGGATGGTATTCGCCTGATCGGCGTTATCGAGGAGGGTGAGCGCGCTGTTCTCGATGGAGAGGGTCGGCTCAACGATGCCATCCTGTACTCGGGCAACAATGTGGTGGTGGAGAATTTCAAAATTACCCGCTACAAAGGCAACGGTATTATGAGCCAGGCAGGTAATAACTGGGAGATCCGAAACAATCTCATTATTGATACGGGGGTCTATGGCATCTTCCCGCAACTGGGAAAAAATGGTGTCGTAGAGTACAACGTGGTGTCAGGTATCGAAGACGCGGCGATATATGTAGGTATGAGCGACAACATTCACGTTGCCTACAATGATGTATTCGAAAGTGTAGCGGGCATTGAGATAGAAAACAGTCGTCATGCGATTGTCGAATCCAATCGGGTCTATAACAATGCTGGTGGTATTCTCGCTTTTATTACGCCCGGCCTGCCAATCAAAACTACCTACGACGTGATCATCCGCAATAACTTCGTGCTGGCCAACAATCACGTGAATTTCGCGGCGCCCGGTTCAACGGTCGCGGGTATACCCTCGGGCACTGGCATACTCGTTATGGCGGCTGATGACGTTGTCATTGAGGGCAATATTATTCGCGACAATAAGAATACCGGCATTTTGATTACGGATCACGGCAACGCCGCGAACGTGACCATAGATCCTGAATCTGATCCTAACTCGGACAGGGTAAAAATTCTGAATAACACTATGTGGAATAATGGCAGTGAGCCGATTCCCGAGATCAAGGCATTTATGCTGACGGAGTTTAAAACCGGCAACCCGGACATCGTGCGCGTGGGGCCAACGATCGACAGTTGCATTATCAACCGACATCGCTATGTCACGGTCGGTGTGTCTGACTTTGCTGAGTGCGAGTTTACACATACCAATACCGTTGGAAACTACCTGCTGCCTACCGTCCCTCCGCGAAAAATAAAGCCAGAGGATCGGGGTGAGGTTGCCTATCTGGGGATTTGCGCCGGGTGTCATACATATACGGGGCGTATGATTGGTCCGCCTGTGCAGGTTATACAGGCTCTTTATATGGATAATCCCGGCGCGCTCGCGGAGTATATTGCCAAGCCGGTCAAGAAGCGCGATGACTACCCGGAGATGCCGCCCCAAGACTACCTCGACGAGGCGACCCGCCTGGCGGTGGCGAACTACATGTTGCAAGTAAAGAATTGAACAAGGGGAATAACAATGCCGCAACTTGAAAATAAGGCCGCTATCGTCACCGGGGCAGCCCGTGGTTTGGGGCGGGCGTACGCAGAGGCGATGGCGAGCGAGGGGGCATCCGTGTTGGCCTGTGATGTGAGTAGCTGTGAGGAAACAGTCGTCGCGATTCGGGCAGCAGGTGGCATTGCGGAGCATGTAGAAACAGATGTCACACGGATGGACAGTTGTACAGCAATGGCCGAAGCCGCGAGCAGTGCCTTCGGTCGCGTTGACATTCTCGTGAATAATGCGGCGCTCTATGGCGGACTGAAGGGCGGGCGGTTTGAAGAGTTGGAAGAGGATCAGTGGGATGCAGTGATGAATGTTAATGTAAAAGGGCTTTGGCAAGCCTCCAAGGCGGTGGTCCATCCCATGCGCGCTGCTGGTGGCGGTTCCATTATCAACATCTCTTCGCTGGCGGCGTTATTCGGCCTGCCCTACGGTATGGACTATGTTGCCTCGAAGGCGGCCGTCATCGGTATGACGCGGGCGATGGCCCGCGAGTTAGGCAGAGATCGTATCCGGGTGAACGCGGTGGCTCCTTCTGCGGTAATGACCGAGGGCACCGAGGAATTCTTCGGTGAGAAATTCGAAAAGGCCAAGGGCGTTATTGCCGCCGGACAGTTAATTCAGCGAAATCTGGAACCACGAGATCTTACCGGCACGATACTTTACCTCGCGTCTGATCAGAGTGAGTTCGTAACCGGTCAAACGCATATGGTGGATGGCGGCTCCTGGTTTTTATAGGGCCAGCCTCACTGGGAACACAACAAATGAACACCGCAACTGAATTGGACTACCCTGAAATCCGCGATGCCGTGCAAGCATTGTGTGCCCGTTTTCCCGGAGAATACTGGCGCGGACTGGATAAAGACAAGTGCTATCCCTCCGCGTTTGTCGCAGCTCTCACCGAGGCTGGGTTTTTAGCAACTTTGATTCCCGAGGCTTACGGAGGCTCAGGTCTGCCGCTGGCCGCAGGCTGTGCCGTACTGGAAGAGGTACATCGCAGTGGTGGGAATGGAGCCGCCTGTCACGCCCAGATGTACACTATGGGCACTCTGCTGCGTCATGGGAGCGATGTACAAAAAGCCAAATACTTGCCTCTGATTGCGGACGGCTCGCTCCGTTTGCAGGCATTTGCCGTGACCGAGCCCACGAGTGGAACGGATACTTCGCGCATTCAGACGCGCGCGGTTCGCGATGGCGATCATTATGTGGTGAATGGCCAAAAAGTGTTTATCTCGCGCACCGAACATTCCGATCTTATGATTCTATTAGCGCGCACCAAGCCGCGTGAGGAGTGTGTAAAGCATACAGACGGCATGTCAGTATTTCTGGTTGATATGCGTGAGGCGGTGGGCAGTGGCCTCACTATCAACCCTCTGGACACTATGATGAACCACGCAAGCACAGAGCTGTTTTTTGACGATCTCCGGGTGCCCGCAGAAAATTTGATAGGAGCGGAAGGACAGGGTTTTCGCTGTATTCTCGATGGTATGAACGCGGAGCGTATTCTTATTGGCGCGGAGTGTATCGGCGACGCTCGTTGGTTTAATGAAAAAGCCTCTGATTATGCTCGTCAGCGGGAGGTGTTTGGTCGGCCTATCGGCACCAACCAGGGTGTGCAGTTTCCAATTGCACGCGCTCATATTCAGGCAGAGGCGGCCGCCCTGATGGTGCGCGAGGCGGCGCTTACCTATGATGCGGGCAAGCCCGCGGGCTCATTAGCAAACATGGCGAAGCTACTGGCCTCTGAAGCTTCATGGCTTGCTGCGGATACCTGTATTCAGACATTTGGAGGTTATGGCTTTACTGCTGACTTTGATGTTGAGCGTAAATTTCGGGAGACACGCCTTTACCAGGTCGCCCCTGTTTCCACTAACCTGATCCTTTCTCACGTCGCCACGCGGGAACTGGGCTTGCCTCGGTCTTTCTAATGCATCGACCATTGGAAGGTCTGTTGATTGTCGCCTTGGAGCAAGCTGTCGCGGCACCGTACTGCACCTCGCGCCTTGCTGATGCGGGGGCCCGTGTTATCAAGGTGGAGCGGGCTGAGGGTGATTTCGCCCGAGGCTACGATAGTGTAGCGGCTGGTGAGAGCGCCTACTTCGTGTGGACTAATCGCGGTAAGGAATCTCTCTGTCTTGATATCAAATCTCCGGAGGATACGGCTCTGCTTCGCCGCATACTCCAGCAAGCGGATGTTTTTGTGCAAAATTTAGCTCCTGGCGCATCGGCAAGAGCGGGCCTGAGCAGCGCAACCTTACGAGGCGCCAACTCCCGACTAATTACCATGGATATTACCGGCTACGGCAGCGAGGGGCCTTATCGAGATATGAAGGCTTATGACCTCCTCGTGCAATGTGAAAGTGGTCTGGCCTCGATCACTGGTGCGCCTGAGCAACCGGGCAGGGTGGGCGTATCGATCAGTGACATTGCCTGCGGCATGTACGCGCACGCGTCGATTCTCGAAGCTCTGATCGAGCGTGGTCGCACTGGTGAAGGCAAGGCGCTTGCCGTGTCGTTGTTTGACGCTACAGCAGACTGGATGACTGTGCCGTTACTACACCAGGAAGGGGGAGAGGCGCCCCAGCGGGTGGGTCTTAATCATCCATCTATTGCACCCTATGGCGCATACAGCTGCCGCGGCGGCGAGCAGTTAGTAATTTCGATCCAGAACGAGCGGGAGTGGGCAAGCTTTTGTGAGAAGGTACTGGGTGATGCTGACCTGGCGAAGAACGAACGGTTTGCCAATAACGCCGCTCGTTGTGACAACCGGCCTGCTCTGGATCAAGTGATAGAACAAATTTTTACTGGACTGTCACGCGAGGAACTCGCGCAGCGCTTGGCAGGGGCTAGCATAGCCTATGGTGCGATCAATTCGGTAGAGGATCTGGCTCGACATCCTCAACTACGTCGGGTGACTGTCGATACACCCTCTGGATCTGTAGATCTTGTGGCTCCGCCGGCACAATCGGATCAAGGGCCCTGTGCTTTAGGAGCAGTGCCAACCCTCGGTGCGCACAGTGAAGCCATTCGTCGGGAGTTTGGCGCTGATGCTGGTTAAGCGTGTTCGCAATGGGAACGCCAGCGCATGATTAAATTGGATATTGACGGTTTGAAGACCTGGATTGGGCGCAGTGAAATGCGCGAGGACAGTCTTGTAGCCGCGCCGGTGGACCGCCTGTCTGCAACACTGGATCACCCGTCAAGTCTTGCTGGCCCCGCCGGTGTATTACCTCCCTGCTGGCACTGGTTATACTTCCACCATGCGGAGCGGATATCCGGTTTAGGGGCGGACGGGCATCCCAAGCGCGGCGGGTTTCTGCCCCCGGTGCCGCTCCCGCGCCGCATGTGGGCAAGCTCACGCGTGACATTTCTGTCACCACTCATGCTCGGGGATACGGCGCGCAGGCATTCCACTATTATCGATGTCCGGCAGCGCCTCGGCGGCAGCGGCGCTCTGGTGTTTGTCACACTAAAGCATGAGATTTTTGCGAGAGATAAGCTTGTTATTGAAGAAATTCAGGATCTTGTTTACAGGGATCGAGACATCACCAGTGGCAGGACTCTGCCTGCACCTGATGACGGTCAGTGGCATCGCAAAATCACACCTGATAGCGTTATGTTGTTTCGCTATTCTGCATTAACGTTCAACAGCCATCGGATTCACTTTGACAGGGATTACGCCACAGCGGAAGAGGGTTACTCATCGCTGGTCGTGCAAGGACCTTTGACCGCAACACTGCTGTTGGATCTGTTGCGCCGGCAACTGCCCACTGTGACGCTCGCGTGTTTTGAGTTCCGAGCCGTGGCACCCGTGTTGGAAGGATCGGACTTAACGCTGCGAGGGCGTCGTGACGGTGAATTGATCACCCTTTGGGCTTCTGATGCACAGGGCAATTTAACGATGGAGGCACGGGCACGTGTGGCCATCAATCAATCAGGGGCGGGCGACTGACCTGATTTAGCCCTCATAGACCAAAGTAGGCAACGATACCTTCCAGTACGCTGGTTACGGCCATCGATGCAAGAATAATCCCCATGATACGGCTTATAATGCTTGCGCCACTGTCGCCGATAATACGGTGCACGTAAGTAGAGGCGAGCATCAAAATCAGTGCTGATGCGAGTACCAACAGCATTACCCCTGTGATCTGGGCCTGTTCTGGCAGGCTAAACATTGTATTCTCCGTTTGCATCACCGCTGCCAGCATGGCGCCTGGGCTAGCAATAGACGGTACTGCAAGGGGGAAGATCGACTTGTCCTGTGCGTCTCCGCTGAGTTTCACCTCCTCCTCTGGCTTGCTCTCCCCAAATATCATGGTGAGCGCAAAAAGGAATAGAATAATCCCGCCGGAAATCTGGAACGCGGATAAAGGAATATCTAGCGAGCCGAGTATCTGTTCGCCCGCCAGCGCAAAGAAAACAAGAATAACGGATGCCACAAGTGTGGCCTTGAGCGCAGTCCTGCGTTTTTCCGCGGCATTCTGGTGCCGAGTAACGGCGATAAACACGGGGACGGTCCCGATGGGATCGATTACGGCGAAAAAAAGAACAAAGATTGCGATGAGGTCGATCATGGATAAGGTCTTGTCTGCGAAAAGTATGAGTGTCGGCGCTCTATTTTATAAAATCAACTCATCCATGGGTAGAGCGCAAATCGCGGCTACATACTTTTTTAAATGCATGCATTCCCGCCCGCTATTATTGTCGAATTAACACCTTTTGGAGGCCTAGCTTTGGGCCTTGAGTGTTTTCAAGTCCATTTTGCATTCTTTCACGGCGTGAGCCGATTGTGAGTTATCATTCGCCGCAACAGAATTATTGCTTTGAATATTATCAATCATGCCCCTGTTTAGGGCTTCTTTGGCTAGGAACGTTCGCCCCTTGCCGTAGTTTT
>JAAENL010000377.1 GCA_024224435.1 Halieaceae bacterium | reverse complement strand
TTTCCGTATACCCTGATTGAACGCCTCATCCCCCGCTGCCGCCAGATAGGCCTTGCTGCACTCTTCGTTCACGAGAGACTGCTGAGCCTTTTGCACCGCGGCAAAAACCGGGCACTCGCCCTTCTCGTTCTTGTAGATTCCTACAGTCAGGTCGACCTTATCCGGATTGGGGTCTGCATGGCAGGCGGCGGAGAGACCCAAAATCGGGTCAGCAGGCAATTGTTCCAGCACTTGTAGCATCGAGTACTCCAGAGGGTCACAATTCTGCCAGCAGTTCCCGCAGGAACAGCCAGAAGGGTTCGACGGTATCAATTTGCAGGCGCTCTGTAGGCGAGTGCGCGCCCCGTATCGTGGGCCCGAACGACAGAATATCCAGGTCCCCTTTCTTACCTTTTAATATACCGCATTCCAGTCCGGCGTGTATTGCCTTCACCGCCGCCACACTGCCGAAAAGGCGCGTGTACAGTGCGGCGCCCTGCGCCAACAAAGGACTATCCATATCGGGCTGCCAACCCGGATAGCCGACGATGGGCTCCACCGACAACCCAAATGCTCTGGCCAGTGCCAACACTGACTGTTGTAGCGGCAGGCTCTGATCCTCGTTAAAAAAACGGTAACTTGATTCCATCAGAAACTCACCTCGCTGCAATTGCGCTACCGCCAGATTGATGCTGACGTCTACCATGTCGCTGCAAAAAGTCTGATTGTATGCCTGCACCCCGTGGGGAAAGGCGCGCAGTATATCCAGCACCTGTAACGTGTCCCGTGCGCTGAGCACCGGCTCTGCATCAGCCTCACGCAGAGCAAGCGTCAACTCCCTGTCCGCCTCGGGAAGATAACCCAATGCCTGCTCCCGCACTGTGTCCAGATGCAATGCCAGCGCGTCTCTCGTGGGGCCGGAGCAGGCGAAAGTGACCTCACCTTCCCGCGGAATCACATTGTGCGCCACACCCACGTCGATGCGCGCCAACTGTATATCTCCCGCGTCCCCAAGGCATTGAGCGAGTAACTTGATAGCATTACCCAGCTGCTCATGAATCTGGATACCCGAATGCCCTCCTGAGAGTCCTTGCAGTGACAGCGTCCAGTAATTTGAGTCGAGCAATGGCTGTGTCGTGGCAAACTCCCGCTGGAAAACCCAGCCGCCGCCGCCAGCGCATCCAACGTAGAGCTCGCACCAGTCTTCTGTGTCGAGGTTGAGCAGGCGTGTGCCTGTCAGCAGCGAGGCATCGAGCCCCAGCGCACCGTTAAGGCCTGTCTCCTCGTCTACGGTAAACAGAAGCTCAAGGGGCGGATGCTGCACATCAGGATCTGTCATCACTGCGAGTGCAGCGGCGCAGCCAACCCCATTATCTGCGCCGAGGGTGGTGCGATCCGCGCTGAGCCAGCCGTCGTTTACGCGCAGGCTCAATGCATCACGACTGAAATCATGCGCCTTGTCCGCGGTTTTTACCGTTACCATGTCGAGATGATTCTGGATAATTACCGCTGCATGGTTGTCCCGTTCCGGACTGGCTGGTACCGCTATCACAAGATTGCCAGTCGCATCCTGACGACAGGCGCAACCGGCCAGCGTCGCCTGGTCAATGACATAGTCACGCACCGCAGCCTCCGCTCCGGAAGGGCGCGGAATGCGGGTAATTTCGAAGAAATGCCGCCACAGGTGGGCGGGGGCCGTAGGATAATTATCCGGCTTCATAAGGCGACTCCAGGTTTGGCCTGATTGTAGCCCAGAGCGACAATCGCTGACATTTTTCACACGATTGACCAGCACTTTTTACGCCAAATTCGGCAAAACACGGTCTACACTAAAACGGTAATAGGGCGACACAGTATTGAGTGGACACGTCAAATGAAGCGTCTGGACGAAGGTAAAATCAGCCTGGTACAGTTTCTCGCCAGCATCCGCTACAAGCGCGGCCACGGCCGGAACAGTCCAGCGCAACCCCACCATTTTGCGCACTTTTCCCCCCAGACACGTACTGATGGGACGACCCTGCCGGAAGAGCGCTTGTTGGTTCGCAGTGGAAACTGACACCCCTAGAGAGCACAATTCAGCCACCAGGCACCACCCGCACCAACGGTTTGATCCGGGCATCACGGCAGAGTGCCCAGCGCTCGTGCGGCTCGACGAGGTGGTTGGCGATTACGGCGAATACCAGCGGATTAAAGGGGAAACCCACATGACTGGCCAATACCGCCATATTAGTGACGTAATTTGCATCTCCCTCACAACGAGCGATACCGGCGCCAACTATGCCATCCGACTCGCTATATAGCGCAAGCACAGGCACGCGCAACTTGCCAGATTTGTAGGTATGGCCCACCCAGCGAGCCAGAGCGTCCTCATCCACGTCGTTGCCATAGAAACTCCCCATCACGCTGTAAAGTGCCGTGCCTCGGGGATCGCCAAAGGGTGTGCCGAGAGTGATAACCTGGCGTATCCAACGCGGGTAGCGATAAGCGAGGGCCACCGCATACAGGCCGCCAAGGCTCCACCCGATCAGGGTCACTTTCTGACCGCTGGCCAGGTACTCTTGCTCAACGCGCGCGGCAATCGCATCTTCCATCGCGGTGCGATGATCGAGAAAATCCTCGAGATTTTGCGAACGCACCTCTGCGCCATTGCGACCAAGGCCCCAGGGTATCGCGTTGTAACCACGATTTCGCAGGAAACGACGCAGCTGTGATGTTGACCCATCCGCGCCCATGAAACCCGGAATAGTGATGATAGTGTGGCCATCGCCCTTGGGCAGAGTCTTGAACACGGGACCCA
>JAAENL010000376.1 GCA_024224435.1 Halieaceae bacterium | reverse complement strand
AGAATACCTCCTAAAAGCATTGGCACAGGGTGCAGATGCTCCGGAAGACCTCGTTGAGCGCCTCGGACTGAATGCGTTAGCTACAGCGCCTGATGATATCGCTGCACTATTTTTGAGCAGGCGGACCTAAATATGCAGAGCGGACGCGTCTTGGCGGCGAATCATGATGGCGCTTATGTCATTCGGTTTGTGGGCGATGTGCGACTTACTCTGTGCACCAGTATTGATGATTATTTCCAGCACATGTTCGAAGACCCTCAATTTACCAGCGTCTGGGTCGACCTTTGCGGTGCGGAGGGCATTGATAGCACAACGCTGGGGTTGCTCGCCAAATTGGCGCTAAAAGTGAAGGATGTTTTCGGCTTTGAGCCAGCTATTTACTCCTGCGAACCTGGCATTAATCGTCTGTTGCGCAGCATGGGTTTCGAACGTCTTTTCCAACTACACGAGCAGGTGTGTGAAGACCCAGAGGATATTATTGATATCCCTGCGGTTCAGGGCAGTGAAGATTCCGTTAGAGAAAAAGTGATTGAAGCGCACAGGGTTTTGATGGATATCTCAGATGAAAACCGTGGCCGGTTCAGGGATCTTGTCAATGCTCTCGAGCGCAGCTAAGTGACAAGCTAGTCAGCTCAAACGGTCGTTTCTCTGGCTGACAACTTGCTTTGGATGTAGTCCGAGTGCGGCACATAGGTCAGCTCTGCGACCTGTCGAATCAGGTGCTCTTCATATTTATCCAGGTCATTATCAGCGTACGCCACCGACCACATGGCATCGATTAGCCTGAGTTTCTGCTCCGCGCTGTAGTGGTCATTGATTACTCTGGTGAATTCATACAGTGATATAGCTTCATCCACTCGCGCCTCGGCGGCAACGACAAGTTCTTTTATTTGCTCCTGACTTAACTGCAGGGAGTCTGAGAGTAACTCGATGAGTCGAGCCTGCTCTGCATCGTCATGGACAAAATCGGCACGAGCTGTTTCTATCATAAGGGCGGCCGCCGCCACGTGGAGCGCGTGTTGGCGGGACTCCAAAGAGTCCCGTTCAGGGTTTTCAAAAAGTGATTTTAATACCTGAATCATGGTTTCCCCAGTAATCGAGTGATGCCAAGTGTTGCGAAATCCGCGCCGTATTACAAGTGCCCGGCTGCACTGTTGTCCATCCGGGCGGCGGACTCTTTTACCAGCTCGTGAGCCCGCTCGAGAACAGCGATGCCGGCGCCCTCTCGATACGCGTTCTCGCTTAGATGCCGGCGAAACTTTCTGGCACCGGGTAGTCCCTGAAAAAGGCCGAGAAAGTGCCGGGTCATATGATTAAGTGGTACGCCGCGCGCCAACTGGAGTCGGGTGTAGGGAAGCAGCGCGTTCAGGACCTCGTCCCGACTAACCGCGGGGTTGTCTACACCGAACAGAGAGCGATCTACATCAGCGAGCAACCAGGGATTCTGGTAGGCTTCGCGTCCCAGCATGACACCATCCACATCTGCAAGATGGGTCTTGCACTCGCCAAGATTCCGGATACCCCCGTTGATGACGACCGTGAGCTGCGGAAAATCATCCTTCAGTTGATAGACCCACGGGTAGTTTAGCGGAGGAATCTCCCGGTTTTCTTTCGGTGAGAGCCCCTGCAGCCAGGCCTTGCGAGCGTGTACGATAAATACGGTGCATCCTGCCGCCGCCACTGGTTCAACAAAGCGCGCTAGCTCGTCGTAGGTTTCCATTTGGTCTATGCCGATGCGGTGTTTTATCGTGACGGGTAAATTGCAACTGTCGACCATGGCCGCAACACAATCGGCTACTCGGTCAGGTTCCGCCATTAGACAGGCTCCAAACCTTCCAGATTGGACCCGGTCTGATGGACACCCGCAATTCAGGTTAACTTCCTGATAGCCCCACTCTTGTGCCCACCGAGCACAGCGCGCGAGATCGGAGGGTTCACTGCCGCCCAGTTGCAGCGCCACTGGGTGCTCTTCTTCATTGAAGTGTAAGAAACGCTCTCGGTCGCCATGAATAAGTGCGCCACTGGTAACCATTTCTGTGTACAGCAGGGCCTTTCGCGTCAGCAATCTCCAAAAATAACGGCAGTGCAGGTCAGACCAGTCCATCATCGGTGCGATGCAGAAACGGTGAGCGACATGGCTTGCGTTGGCAGGGTTGAGATCGGTCATGAATGGGTGATCCAGTGATCGGGCAGCACCATTGTAAAAGAATTCGCTGTAGATATCGCGCAGCGCAAAGCACCCGATATAATTTCAAGAGCACCGAGCAGGCCGCATAAATCGGCAAAAGGCCGCAGTGCTTGTTCGCTGTTCTGAGAGTTGCGTAAGGTTTTATTGTTGTTCTGACTTTCAGGGGGGGTGCGAGTGAGAACGCGGTTCGGACAGTAATTACAGGGAGAGGGCGTTGATCGACTGCTGCGGCGTTATCACTGCCAGCGGACAAGGCATGGAGGTGATGACGGCCTTGAGAGTGATTGTCCTAATTCATCCAGTCTGGTCTAATGCGCTGAAAGAAAAACAGGAAGGAAGCGTTATGAGTCTTAGAACGGGCAGGTTGACTTGCGTATTTGCGTTTATGTTGATCGCCGTGGGGTGTGCATCGTCGCAAACTCAGGTCAACAAGGCATTTGAGTCGGCAAGGGAGGAGGCCGGTAACTGCGCTTCGGAGCAACCCCAGTCTTATTACAAGCAGGCTTTGTGCATTGAGGTGGCGTATAAATCGATAGTGCCGGCGGATTATGAGCAATGGAGTCAATTAAACCAGACCCTTGCTTATACGATGAAACTCGGTCGCTATGCAGATCAGACACATATGACCAGGAAGGACTTCGATGCGGGTATGAAGCAACTTTGGCAAGATTCACCTGCCGACCAAGCCGCGTACTTTAAACAACTCGAAGCTGAGCGCTCGAAGGCTTTAGACGAGTATATCGAGCAGCATAATAAAGGTGGAAATCCAGCGTCTACGAGCAATTCGGGAAGTTAGTCGCAGGTCGCGGCGCAGGTCGCGATGTAGACGTTGCCCGCGAGAGTCTTTCGTACACCTAGGTCTGCGGTTTCATCCAGCGGCAGATCGACATGATCCGTATGATGGTGCTCGCTAATGGATCTGGGAACGGCGCCATTGCAGGTAACCCGATACCGAGAGCAGCGCATAAAAAACCATGAGCACCGCATAAACTGCCAGGCCACTATCGAGGTATAGCCATACCGAGGCCAGGTTTATAACGATCCAATACAGCCAGGATTCCAGTACCTTATTGATTTGCAGATATGTCCCGAGGAAGCTGAAGACAGTGGTGAAGGCGTCAAATAGCGGTCTTTCAGCATCACTGTAGAAATGCAGGCTGTAGCCCAGCCCCAAAGCCAGTAGTGTCGTCATAATGATGGCCCGCAGATGTTGCGCGAACTGCCAGCGAATTACCGGATTATCCGCCACCGCCTGTCGCCCGTGCCATCGGAACCAGCCCCATGCCGCCATGCCGGCATAAAACACGTAAAGCAACGACTCCGAGTACAGCCGCGCTTCGAGAAATAAAAATACGCTGAGCAGACTGCCAATAATCCCGAATGCCCAGCACGCTATTCGCTCTCTAATCAAAAGGAGTACGTAGAGCAGGTTGGCGCCGCTGGCGAGTCCCTCTACTAGTAGAGCGATTGTTAGGCCATCTATCATTGCGATGATTTCCTTGTGCACACTGGAGGCTCACTCGAAACGATAGCGTATCTCGGCGCCACCGACGCCGTGCTCGCCAGGTTGGTCATAGTAAGTGATAATAAAAAACGCAGCATTTTTGTCTTTGGGGTCCGTGGCGAAGTACAGCCCGTACCGCACAGAGATACTCCCCACTGCCTCCATTAACGGCCGCACCTTGGATATTTGTAGTGACGCTGATCTATGCTCTTGTTGGGTAATCATTGGCCGCTATAGCTGTGCCGCTCTTACGGTCATGAGAGCCTGCGGCCTCCGTCTGAATGTCATATGCACGCGCAAACACAGTGAGCGTCTTGTGGTGCAGAGGCAGGAGGCTCCGGCGTCCAATGGGTAACATTGCACTGATTCCCACGCCGGTGCTTACCGGATCAAGTTCAAGGGTTTGCCCATGATTGCAGCCATCTCAGGCCTAAAGCCACCTTTCACCGCTCAGCCCCAGTATAATGTCGCAGGTATTGAATGCCTAGACCGCAGTGGGCTTGTGGTCCCGGATCGATCGTGTGGGGAACACAGGAAGCTTCATGTCAGTAGGTGCGCCATCAATTTTCACAGCCGGCGAGTGTATCGCGTTTGCCGAACGTTCACCTCGAGCTGTTGCGAACAAGGACCGCAGCGGCTGGATCGACCTTTTCGCTCAAGACAATGTGGTGGAAGACCCGGTAGGGTCAGCACCTCATATCAGCGGGATGCCCAAGGATGGCGATGGGCGTCGCACCACGTCGCAACTGGGCGCTTTCTATGACACGTTTATCGCGCCTAACGACATACAGTTTCATGTGGATAGCGATAACGTCAGCGGCTTGCAGGTCATGCGTGATCTCACTATCCAAATAGACATGTCCCCGCGGGTGACAGTGTATGTTCCGGTGCATCTGCTTTACGAGCTGTGTATACAGGAGGGTGAGCTCAAGATAGCGCGTCTTGCAGCGCACTGGGAGCTTCTACCTATGCTGAAGCAGCAGGTAGCAAACGGCTGGCCTTTCTTGCGGGTGGGGCTTGCGTCCTCATTGCGTCTGCTGCGTTATCTTGGCTTGGGCGGAATGCTGGGTTTCACACGCGCGCTGTATGGAGTGGGAGAGGATGGCAAGCAACAGGTAGCCCGCTTCGCAGAGTATTTTAATGCGCGTAAGACAGACGAATTCGCCGCCCTTTTCGAGGCGCGCGCGTTGCACTCGGTCGATGCCCCGGACTGCGGCGCCAAGCGTTCTTTGGAAGAAATGGTGAAAGAGGGTGGGGTGGTCGTTTTCGACAAAGTGCTCGCTGCGGGTGATGTGATCTCCGCAAGCGTGCGCTACGAGCGAGGAGGGCGTCACTATCAGGGTGTTGCACTATTCAAATTGCAACGGCGCAGTCTGCAGATCGACGAGGTCAGCTTTTACTGGTCTGCGTGACCGATGACACCGTATAATTGCGGTTTCAATAACGACACTACAGCCTCATGACCGTACGTACGCGCGTTGCCCCTTCCCCTACTGGAGATCCCCATGTGGGGACTGCCTATATTGCTCTTTTTAACCTGTGTTTTGCTCGCGCTCACGGGGGACAATTTCTGCTGCGCATCGAAGACACAGATCGGACACGCAGCACGCCTGAGTCAGAGCAGGCCATTCTTGATTCACTGCGCTGGCTTGGGCTCTCATGGGATGAGGGCCCCGATATTGGCGGCGACCATGGCCCCTATCGACAAAGTGAGCGCATGGATTTATACCGTCAGTATGCACAGCAGCTGGTCGAGGCGGGTAACGCGTTTCGCTGCTATCGCACAGCAGCGGAGCTGGATGTGCTGCGTGAGGCGCGGCGGGAGGCGGGCCACAGCACTGCGCTCAAGCCTTCGGACCTGAGGCTTCCTGACGCTGAGGTGGCTGCTCGCGAGGGCAATGGAGATCCGTATGTAATTCGTATGTTTGTGCCGGAGGCAGAGGGTGTGTGCGTGGTCCCGGATATGTTGCGCGGCGACATTGAACTTGACTGGGCAATGGTCGATGCGCAGATTCTTTTAAAATCAGACGGCATGCCCACCTATCATCTGGCCAATGTAGTGGACGACCATCTTATGGGTATTACCCATGTACTGCGTGGTGAAGAATGGATTAACTCGGCGCCCAAGCACAAGCTGCTTTACGAATACTTCGAATGGGATATGCCGCAGCTGTGCCATTTGCCCCTGTTGCGTAACCCCGATAAGTCGAAGTTGAGTAAACGAAAGAACCCCACTGGCATTCTTTACTATCAGCGAATGGGTTTCCTGCCAGAGGCCCTTATCAATTACCTGGGTCGCATGGGTTGGTCGATGCCCGATGAGCGTGAGAAGTTTACGCTTGATGAGATGATTGGTGACTTCGATATTCAGCGCGTCTCTCTGGGCGGGCCTATATTCGATCGCGAAAAGCTGAGCTGGCTGAATGGTATGTGGCTTCGGGAAGACTTCGACGAGGAGGCGCTGGCGGATCGACTGGTAGATTGGGCCTTTAACAGGGAGAACCTGATGCAGGTTTTGCCTCATGCTCGCCAGCGTATGGAGACCCTCAGCGATTTTGCCCCTCTGGCCGGGTTTCTTGTGTCCGGTACCTTACCCCTGAACGAGGCGAGCTTCGATTCGTTAAAAGGCGATCGCGAGGTGATTGTAAAAGTGTTGCAGTTTGCACTTTGGCGTCTGGAGGCCCGACGAGAATGGACGCGGGACTTGATCTGGGATGACATGAAAGGACTCGCGGATGCACTGGGTGTCAAGATAAAGGATTTGCTCGCCCCCCTGTTCATTGCAATCGCTGGCAACAGTGCCTCTTTTTCGGTCGTAGATTCAATGGCAATACTGGGGCCCGATATGAGTCGTGCGAGAATACGCCATGCGGTGGATGTGCTGGGAGGTGTCTCTAAAAAAGCAGCCAAGCGCTTGGACAAGGAATATATGGCGTTAGGCGCCCTCTAACAGGGTGATCAATATCGCCCGCAGATTGATCTTGGTCGGATAGCAAGCGACCTGCTTTATACCTCGCTGTTCGGCAGAGTTGCCGTCGGCTTTGACCTTCGTCCTGTGCGGTCAACAGCCGTTTGAAGAGCACGGGCTGCGATCTTTAGTGTTGGTGCCCGCCCGGGCCATGTGCGTGCCCGTGGGCTAACTCTTCTGCTGTAGCCGTACGCACCTCATCGATTTCAATTTCAAACACTAATGCGCGCCCTGCCAGGGGGTGGTTGGTATCGATATCGGCCGAGTGCCTCCCCGCTTTGATAACAGTGACGGCCCGCTTGCCTTCGCGTGTATTCAGTTGTGCCGTATCCCCCGCACGCAGCTTACCTTTGAAAATCAGATGCTTGATTGGTACCCGCTGGGTCTTGCCTTCCTGCCGCTCACCGTAGGCCTCTTTCGGGTTGACAGTGACGCTGAACGTATCTCCCTTTTCGTGCCCCGCCATGGTCTTTTCCAGCCCCGGAATAATACTGTTTGACCCGTGCAGATAGGCAGTCGGTTCGCCGTCATAAGATGTTTCCAGCGCTACCCCTTCACTATCGCGCAGGGTGTAGTGGAAAGTAACAACTACTCCAGCTTCTATATTCAATGGCATACTCTCCGAATTGCTGTCGCAGTTTGCAGTGAAGTTAAATGTGGTGTTGCGATTATAGCCCGTGATGACGCCGCAATCTCATCGGAGTTCAATTCAGTGCACCTATTGCGTTGCTGAGGCTGCTGCAATCGGCGAACATGGTCGCCTGAAAAAGTTGAATTGAGGATGGCTAATGTCGGACAAAGATACCGAGCGTTATAGCGAGGGGCTGCCCGAAGCGATAAACCGTGACGTGGCCCGGTTAATCCAGCATCTGCGCTGCAGTAATGCGCCGGACAAGGCTCTCGCTGAGGCCACTGATCATGTTCAAGAGGCTTTGAAGCTGCTTGAGCCTTGGCTACAAGCCGGCGAGGGCTGGTCGACAATTTCCGTGGGCAGTGATATTCCGGGCTTTCCCTGGAAGGATGATGATCTGACGGCTTGCATGCCCTACAGCCCTATCAGCGGCAAGCGCAATCCAGTGGCGCTGCCCCTGCACCTATGGAAAAAAGCGGAGGGCGAGGTTGGCGGAGAAATCATATTTTCTCCGACTTATGCAGGTCCGCCGGACAGTGTGCATGGGGGAATGATTGCCGCTGTGTTTGACGAGTTGCTTGCCATGTCCAATGTCATTTCCGGTACCGCGGGCTTTACGGGCACCCTCACCATTCGCTATCGCCGGAAGACGCCGCTAAATACTCCGATTGAATTGTGGGCTAAAAATGTGCGGCAGGATGGACGCAAGCAATTGTGCCGTGGCGAAATGCGCGTCGGCGGAGAGGTTACGGCCACGGCGGAGGGATTGTTTATCTGCGCCGCAGAAAATACGGGGCACGGGGTGAGGGGTGAATCTTCTGATTCGGAGCCTGCATAGCGGCGTCTAGGCGCTTTTCTTCAACGCAATGAAAGATAGAATCGCCGTCGCGAATTCGAACGCCATAGCGCCATAGGTATAGCCTCCCAGTCCGCCATCGAACATCATTGCAGTGTACAGGCGTGCGGCGGCTAACCCGCCCATCATTAGTACTAGAGAGGTAAGCGCAGGGCGGTAGAGGTCAGCGCGCAGGGCACCTAACAAGCAGAATACGCCGTAGGCTGTTTGCAAGCCGCCGTACATGGCGCCCAGTTCTGCGCGGCCGTCACCTGAAAGAATCGCAAGGCCGGCAAATTCGGCAGGAAGAGTGGGGTCCAGCAGGCACATAACACCGTAGGATACGAAAGCGAGGGTAGACACCCACAGTATGATCTTGCCTAACATCGTTCTCTCCTTTATTTTTGTGCGTGGCGCCGCCGCTGGCGAGTCCTGGTGGCAAGCTTAGCACAGCGGCTGGCGACTGTTGACAGGGGGGCAGGGCATCACTAAAATGCGGCCCAACTTGTTGCGGTAGAACTTTGAAAAACCTCGGTTGATCAAAGGCTTAGCAAGTACCTTGGGGCGGTTTTTAATGTTTAACAGGGCGCTTGAGAAATGCAGTCGCTGCCGCCACAATCCAGTTTAATCGGGGCTATAGCTCAGCTGGGAGAGCGCAACACTGGCAGTGTTGAGGT
>JAAENL010000375.1 GCA_024224435.1 Halieaceae bacterium | reverse complement strand
TTTATCGACATGCCGCATCACTCTCTCAAGGCTAGTTCCAGTCGTAGATCAGTATAGAAAATTGACGCTGGATGTGTCGAACTAATTGCTTTTCCTCAGCAATAAAGTTTCTAGCATCGTAAAAGTATCAATCTGGGCCGCGGTAAACCGGGGTCTGATCCCGAGAAGGTAGGGAGTGAGCCCAGAATTATCTGGCAGGGCCGGCATAGAGCGATTAGAGCGAGCTGGCCAGGCAAGCAGAGCCGTTGGTCACTCGTTGAGTGTAGTTTTTTCTCGCTACTGCTGTTCCACTCGCCTTATACTGCGCAGCAATGCGAGCAATCTTTCCTCTGATTTTCCTACTCACGCTGAGCCTTTCAGGGCATACCCTTGCGAATTCTGAGGGGAAGGGCGCTAACAACAGGCTGAGTGCCGCTGAAAAATCGCAGGGCTGGAAGTTACTCTGGGACGGAGAAACGACTCGAGGCTGGCGCAGTGCCAGATCTGATTCGTTCCCCGAGGCCGGCTGGGTGATGAATGATGGCGTACTCACTGTGCTCGAAAGCGGCGGTGGGGAATCTGCTGAGGGCGGCGACATCGTGACTGAAGAGCGCTACGCTGATTTCGAGCTAAAGCTGGACTTTAAGATCACGCCTGGTGCCAACAGCGGTATCAAGTATTTTTGTCAGCCAAATCTTGATCCGATCACCGGCGATGGCTCGAAGACACAGACCGGATCTGCAATCGGACTGGAATTTCAAATACTCGATGACGACAAGCACCCCGATGCCCAAAAAGGTCGTAGCGGTAATCGCACGATGGGATCACTTTACGACCTGATTGCCGCTAACGCCGAGAAACACTCCAACCCTGTAGGACAATGGAACTCTGCCCACATCATAGCCAAGGGACAGCACGTTGAGCACTGGCTTAATGGCCAGCAGCTTCTCGAGTATGAGCGAAGCTCCCCTGAATTTCGCGCTACCGTGGCTCGCAGCAAGTACAGTAAGATTCCCGGATTCGGCGAGTGGAAAGACGGCCATATTCTGCTGCAGGACCATGGCAACATGGTCTCCTTTCGTAACATCAAGATCCGTACCGCACAGTGATGACGACGGTCACAGAGACATAGAGTGACTGATATACGGCAATGGCCATCACAAGCCTTTCGGGCTTGATATCAGTGCAGTGATTACTCCATCTCTTTGTCAGGGTGAGCGGCCACAGCGTGAGAACTTTTATCGTGGGCTTACCCCGTGGCAAGACGCCATGGATTGCAGGAAGGCGCACGCGATTCCGCCGCGGCAGTATTTTTCAGTTGTGCCAGACGGCGGAGCGTCGACTAGAGTGCTTAATTGCGTTCTCCTGAATGCGAGGCAGTGCTGCCAGCGTGGGAGAGAACTGACGAT
>JAAENL010000374.1 GCA_024224435.1 Halieaceae bacterium | reverse complement strand
TGAAATTTTTATGCGCATAAGGCACATAATTGGTCTACACGTGTGCAAAATTTGAGCGTCGTAGGTGCCTTATTGATCGATCGGTAGGGCCGGAGGTTTTTTGTTCGGTCGCCGACACTGGATGGATAGAGCACTCACGATCGTTTATACACTAGTTTCTTGACGATAGGGCGGAATAAAAGTAGATGTAGTTTGAGCATCAAATAATGAAGAGCTAGGAGAATCGGATAACTTAACAGTAGAAAAACCAGATGAGGTAGATAAATGCTGCTGCTGGTACGAGCTAGAAGGAACCTGAGTATCGGGGGGATCTACTTGAAAGTTCTCCCTCCAAGGGAAGGAAACTAGGGGGTAGCCCCTTGGTCGTGGTAACTGCGGGGGCGACGGTGGGGTGAAATCTTCCATCTCTATTGACGGTGGCGGCCTCGGCGTGGCTTTACAACACCGGCGCCGACAACACACCACCGCCAACACAATAACTAGCGCCAAGGCGCCGCCCCCAAAACCAGTCGAACTGAACTGCTGATCACCTATACACACACATAATACAACCAATTTCACTTACACAGCGAGGAGGACGGAGGCGCCGATGTTCGCGCCCCCTCGCTGTCGATCCTCCCCACCCCCACCGCCTCTGTAAGATTATATTCGGGGAAGAATAGTGTGTGTAGAAGTGAGAGAATACACACCCCTGAGTATTGTTGTGCAGCGCTACGCTCCAATCCACCGGCGGCGTAATCGCGCGCGCCGGTGCGCTCGTGCTACTGAAAGTTGTCGGCGCGTACACGGAGAACAGAGAGATGTAATCATACCTATGCGGCGGGCGGGCTGCGGTTGTCTTCCTTCTTCCCGGCCTGTATAAATTTCGACAATATTCTAGACACACACAGACTACTAGACTGCCTAATTAATTACCCAATACGCAGGAGTATTGAGCATCTGCACGATGGAGTGCTGTGCGAGTACCTTCTGTGTGGGGAGGCGCTCGGCGAACTGCTCGCCGGCGGCGAACCGACCGTCGCCGTGGCGCTCGTCGGCGGCGCGTGTGTCGGTCTTAAAAATCAGTAATGTACCTACTTTCCGCTCCTATCTTATCGAACCTAGCGCGCGTCGACGGTGTAGTCGTCGGCGAACTACTCGTCGGCGACGGCGTGGTCAGCGGCGTAGTCGACGCCGCGCTCGCTGACGAGCTGCTCGTCGGCGGTGGCATGGTCGGCGCCGGCGGCGCTAGCGAGCTAGCCGGCGCTGCCGACGAACTGGTCGTCGTCGACGACGTGGTCGGCGCCCGCGTGCGTGATCTGGACACGCAATTCTTCTCTAGCCGCATGATAAGCGTGTAGCTAGACGCACCTATGGGCAAATGGCGCCAGCGTGCCAACCGGTCCTCTCTGGACTCTCATCCTGACCGGTCGGTGGGCGCTCTCCCATCCCGACCACGTTCGCCACACGACGACGGCGAGCGTAGTGGTGGGCATGGAGGCGAGGGTGGCCCTATTGGTGTTGCCAGCCCTGCTAACCGTCCATGCCAAACCACTTCTCGCCGTCGGCGGCGCTGCGCTCGCCCACGCCGTCAAATTAAGCCGACCAGTAACCCACCTTGCCGTCGTGGTGGTAGGCGTCGTGGTGGTAGACCTCGACGTGGTCGGCGGCGACGTGGTCGGCGGCGACGTGGTCGGGGGCGACGTGCTCGCCAGCGACGTGCTCGAGGGGGGCGTGGTCGGTGGGGGCGTGGTGGTAGGGGTGGTCGGAGTGGCGGTTAAGGGTGGGGCAGCGCCGACGCGCGGGGTGATGGAGACCGCTGTGTTTAGGGGTGGCGCTTCGGTGCACCGATGTCGTGTGCACCTCAGCAACCGCTGGTGGCTAGCACAACGGCAGTCGGGATGACTGCTTGAGATCCAACGGACCTTCGGCTCAAACCGACTGATCCGTTGTGCTAACTCCGTCCAGCTTTCCCCCTCATCGGGGAGTCTCATGTTCGAGAGGACCACTTCCTCAGCGAAACAAGGCCCCCCGATGGATTCTTTCACAGAGGGACCACCAATCGACCCGCATGTCAAACGCCACCCGTAAAAATAACACCCTACGAAACCGCACTCGCCGACGACCACCCCAAAGCAGGCGGCGAAGGAAAGCAGCCCGGCGAACTTCATCGTGGAGTGATGGGAAGAAACGCGCGCGCGTGCCCTGCTTTGTGTATTTGCATTCCAAGTGACTGAAGCCGCGCATGGCTTTGTATGTGTTTGCATTCCAATGTCGGTTAACATAAATCCTTTTCGCTAACACAGACTATATGGTTCAACATCGACATAACGAATTCCCAAAACCACACACCCAAACAATAAACAGTCTTGCTGACAATCGGGACGTACTCGCTTGGCTGCTACACGTTGTCGCATCAATTCCTGAACGAGGCGAGAGAAGTGCGCATTTGATTGCCTCCCCACTCGCTCACGCACATTACGGTGGGGGGCACATCCTCGAGTCGAACTCGCAGTGGTGAAATGATCCCCCCGTTATTGTCAGGGTACGATAATTGCTGCTGGTGGGTTCGTCGGTTGTCGTCGGGGGGCACGTCGTGGTTGGCACATTCTGAAACTCAAGTTGTTGCTCCTGCTGCTGTTGCTCATAAGCCCACCGACTGATTGTTTCATCACAATTCGGACGCAACACCCTACAATGTACACACGCGTGGAATACTCAAGAACACATAAGAAGCGCGAGAAATGTAGGGCACTCATTGTACCTTTTGGTATAGTAGGGTCTGATTTGTCTCTGTTGTCTGTAGAGTGTTGTTGCTTCAGCCGAATGACCGATATGTTTCAAACCGCTGTTTGTGAACTCTAGACTCGTTAAATCCCCTTTGATGAGGGCTAAGAAGTTTTCTGCCGTCAAATTGGCATTGTTATCTGGCGTCCTCTGTATGCCTTTGCAACTAATCTGCAAGCGATTCGTTCGAGGAGAGTGCAAGTTTATATGTAGAAACAGACCTTTGAAATGGCGCCCTTTTCGTCTTGGATGAGGTAAAGTTTACTAGAAAGGAAGAGACCCAGAGTACCAGTCGCTTCGATTTTCAATAGGCCGAATTTGCTTCTAGTGGACTGGAAAGCTTCCTCGCTACTATAATCAACAAGTGTCTGACTAGCGACTTCCCGATAGCGAGCAAGTTCCCTTGGTGAGTCACGAACGGACTGTTTCAGGCACTCTTCTTTATTCTGACTAGCCCACCCAATTACAAGACTATCCTAAAACACCACGACGATGACTGACGATTTTTAGGAAGCCGACGATGAAGCCATATCGTCAGGGTAAATGGTGTGCTGATGCTCGGATAAATCGGTGGGGGCGCGTAATTTAGAAAGTTCCTCTATGGATTTTTTTTGTTTCAAATCCACGCGCCGTATTTGAATTGTCAGGTTATTCATCTGCGCTTCCGCTTCAGTCTTTACACGTGTTAACAATTCGCGCAGCTGACGACTTTGATTGTTGAGAGCGCGAGCTGTTGCAAC
>JAAENL010000373.1 GCA_024224435.1 Halieaceae bacterium | reverse complement strand
CCGTATAACGTGCCGAATGTGGGAATGAGTCGAGTGTTTTCCGACACTGGTAAGATGGGGGCTATTTCGTCGGGGATGTCGAGCAGTTCGCTTCCTTTGATGGAGTATTTCAGCACCTCCTTGACCACCTCCACACCATGAGCGCGCTTCGCTAGCACTATGGCGCTCGGTTGTCCGAGTGTGTGAGCCCATGTATCTGATAACTCGCGCCGTGCGCTCTCGTAGTAAAGGCGCTTTCGTTCGTTGGGTATGTTGCGCGGTGGTTCGGGGGTTTGGATTGCCAACCATCGGCAGTCAACTAATGCGTGTAGGTGTGGATGCCATCCGTTGCCCTTGTTGGTTACCTCCACAGCGGCACAACCTCCTTGCACTGTGTCTTTCCACAGTTTGCGATTTCGCAACTTACCAAATGAGCGCCGTAAATGTCTTACGCTCTCTGGGTCGTCGCTGTTGGTCATGGTTAGAGTGACGAATAGCGGGTATTCCATCGCTCTTACAGCGCCTCGCATGCGTTGCGCTCTCTTAGCGGCGATTGATCGCTGGCATGCTGGACACCATTTGCGTTTACAGCGACTGAGCACCGTTTTTCTGATGCCGCAGTGGGTGCAAGTCAGCCCCACTTTCTGCCCACAGTGCGCGAGTTTCTCTGCGAGATCCTCTGCGCCTTCATATTTGAGGCGTATCATCAAGTCCTCGCGCATTGCATGCGCTTCTTCTCGCTTCACTTCGACCCGCGCTCTTGGCGCGCTTTGTCTCCTTTGCGCTTACGCCATGCGGCGACACGGCACTTGTCAGAGCAGTAGCGCGGAATCGTTCCGCGCTTTGCTCGGCCTGTTTCAAGTGGAGACTGGCAGAACTCGCAAGTTCTGCCAAATGGCGTGTAGTTGGTTTGGTCGTTCATAACGGCGCAAATTTGTCACTTAGGGGCTAATTGTGCAAGCATAAAAGTGTTACGCATTAATGTGCAGTTGTGTCCCTTGTCTCAAGTTAAGAGAACGCCCCCATTCTGGGGGCTATTCGGGCGCACTCCGTGCCGCCACATTTCGCCCGTTGGGCGAGGATGGAGCGATTGCAGTAAGGCGGATCTAGGACAAAAGAAAACCCCATGAGCATGTGTGCGCCCACGGGGTTCTCAAGTGTTTATGAACGGCTGATTGCCGCCTTGCTGACTAGGTTGCGCTGGTAGTGCATCCCTGCGATCTACGTCCTTCTTCCTAGCGGGTGAAAATTAACCAAATTGTTGCATTGGGTCAACTATTAAATCGTTACACACTTACAGCGAGACCTGGCAACGGGCTTCCCGCTGCCAAGCTCGAGCGTGTGGTGGATTATGCGGTTGACGCTGTGAAGAAGTAATTAAATGGAGACATCCATTGTCCTGTGTTTCCACGTATACCGGTATCCCATCCAAGGCTAATCAAGTAATAATCATATCCATCATCTAAGCTCGACACGTCCCAGAAAACTGTCGCCGTGCCGCTTGTATCATCTATGTGACTAATTGGTAATGAATGCTTGGACCCGTCAGCGGCTTTGACTGCTACCACTTGCGAAGGTTGCCCAGTTATCTGGATCTCGTCCACAGGGACTGCGCCGCCCCCAAAGTCGTCGCGAGTCATTAAGTTGCGCACTGATACTGATACCACAGCGTCCCCCGATACAATCTCACCTACCCAGTAGAACTGAGTAAGCGGAACTGGAGCGGCGCCGATACTGGCTTGGCGTGGGTTTCTCTTTGCTTGTCTCATGATCTGATTACTAGATTACGAACACATTAAGAGCGGACGACCATGGACCTTTCTGGGCTTTGCCCCCGGGTCCTGCTTTGGTGGTGTAGCGAGCGAAGTAAGTGCAAACCTTGCCGACATCATCACCGCTGAACGTGCTGGTGAATGGTGCTTTCGTTACGGTCTCGTCGTAGAATGCTTGGGCTGGGTCTGTGGCTTCTACTGTGCCAACTGAACGCCAGATCTCTACGCCGATAACGCCGAATGGCTTTGCCTTGCCAGCTGGGTTCTCGCTGTCGGTGTAGCGTAGGCGATGCTCCAAAGGGGTCGCGGCGATCATTGCCAACTGAGGGAATGAAGTCGGTGCTGGGATAGGGGTGGGAACTGTCTTGACGATGGTCAAACCAAGATCGGCGCGTTGCTGATTGGTTACTGCGGCATTATCGCGAATGCGGATTGCAACGGGTCGAGCGGTAGCGGCGGCATTGAATTTTGCAACGTCCTTAGCTTGGACTGTTGGAGTCGTGCGCGTGGCTGGGTCTGTCGCGAGTGCATAAGCAGCTGACCATGTGTCAGCTTCTGTTTGCACTATGGTGGCCGTGCCAGCGGTTTCACCGTAGGCGGCTGGGTCTGCTGTTAAGAGTGCGGCGAAGTTGGTCATCCAACTGTTGAATCCTGCGTCTGATTGTGGAATATATGACATTTGTTTGTTGTGTTACGTTTTCCATTCGAGCGAATGGCTGGGAGCATCATTTGCATTCCTTGATGGAATTGTAAATTAAATAAATCAATTGGCTTCGCCTTCGGCTCTTTCCCCCCTGCCCCCCTTCGCTTCGCTCTGGGGGCTTTCTGAGGCGTTTTCTCGTTCCTCGGGTAGCTTTGCCCCCCCTGCCCCCCCTAGTCGTCAGGGCATGCCGCACGGCATGCTTGCCATTCTTCACGTGCCACAATTCTTTGTTGATCTCGGCTCTCGGTCGCCGTGTCGATTGCAATCTGCTGATCGGCTTGCGCGTCCGTCATGTCGTCCGAGTTTGCATCAATTTCGATTTGTTCAACGACTGCCAAGTCTGCTTTTGCTGTTCTGGCGTTCGTCTGTTCTTCGGCTTGCTTCGCTCTGCTCGCGTCCTCGACTTCCTCCTTCTCTACGTCTGCCGCCTCCGCTTGCATTTCCAAAGTTGTGAGTGCGTCCATGCTCTGCGCTTCAAATTGTTCCTCCGTCAGTTCTCCTCTGCGATACGCCGCCGCCAATGAATTGACTGTCTCGTTATATGTTGCACGCTCCGCTCTCTGGCGGATGTTGATTGCTTGCAATGCAACGTCCTCCTCCTCTCGGATCAGCTGGAGGTCGGTTTCTAAATCGGCATTCACTCCTTGAGTGTTGGCTTGCCTGTTCTTCGGCGCTTCGCTACTCCGCCCGCGCGCGTTTCGCGCTCGGGTGCGGTAGCTCTGGTTTGCCTGTGATACGGCGGCTTCGTATTCGGCGGTGATTGCTCTCCGCTTCGCGTTGTATTCGTCCCAACAATTCTGCTTGCATGCCATGAGGCAAGCAATAACTCACCGCCGGATCAGCGGCAAGCCTTCTTTCGGCATCTGGTTTGCTCTCGCAATCAGCGTCCTTTGTTCCCTCATACCATCCCCCCCCCTATGTCCCCCCCCCACTTCTTCGAACTGGTGGCGCTTGCGCTAGTGCGGAGCATCCATGACGGCAAGCGAGGTGCGGCGGCCGTGGATGCCGTGCCGAGTGCGGCAGATCCGCGAGGGCAAACTGAAAACGCGCGTAGGTATTACATACGCGGAGCGCTCATGACCCCCCTGCCCCCCTGCCCCCCGTGCGATGACTGACCGCCTAACTCGCGTTGCTCTTGAAAATCCGAGGGTGGGGCAAGCGGCGACGAGGAGGCATAGCCGACGACTGGATGCAGACGCAAAGCTGGAGAGCGTAGCGAACAAGCGATAAAAATCCCCGAGCGTAAGCGAGGCAAGCAAGTCTGGACGCCGCGAAGCTAAGGGCGGGGGAGCATGGGAGTGCGCCTTTGGCGCACGGAGTGCGAACTACGTCCGCCACCCGAGGATCAACCTGCTATCTAATCGGCGAGCATGTCTTTATGACATGCGAGCCGATACGTGCCGAGCGAATAGCGGCAAAGCCGCAATGAGCGAGGCACTGACCGAAGCGGTTGAGGATAAAGCCACAGCAACAAAGCGGACGAGAGCCGACTGCCAGCCGCGAAGCACCTGCCTAAAATCGCACCTTCGGTGCGGTGGCGGTGCGCACACGCGAGAGGCTGGCACGAGGACGAGCGGCGCAGTGCGATGGGAGCGCTCAGCGCGGAATCGCCGAGCAAGCGGCGCGGCGGAATTAGCTGTAACGAGGCGCTGAGTGGTGCGTGGGAGCGATAGCGAGCCGCAAAACGATGTGCCGAATGGAAGCGGCGGTGGAATAAGCCTTGCAGGAGCGAGTCAGCTTGGCTGACGAGCGGTTTTCGCGTTCGTCGTTGCGAATTGGTCATGGTTGCTCGTGTAAAGTGGGGTAAAAGCGGCGTTGGGTTGGGTTGCTCGTGTTTTGGGGGGTTGAAAAGCGGCGTTGGGTCGGGTTGCTCGTGTTTTGGGGGGTTGAAAAGCGGCGTTGGACTGGGTTGCTCGTGTTTTGGGGGGTTGAAAAGCGGCGTTGGGTTGGGGTCGCGTGTTTTTGGGGCGAGTCCTGGCGCGAAGTCATCGCCGCGCCAAGCACGAGCGGCGGTTGTTAATGTGTGAGCGGGAACGAGTGCCGCTTGTGCGCGTTTCGCGCTCTGGCGTGCCGAGTGGCTTTCGTTCTGGTCGCGCTGTTCGGGCGGGGAACTTGCCTAACCAAGAAAGGAGCGGCGATTGAGTGCTGCGGGGCTTCCCTGCATCACGAACAGAGCGGTCATTGGTCGCGAGTGGCTATTTTTTTAGAAAGAAATGCCTTCTTCTTATGCCAAGCGGCGCTGAGTTCTTCGAAATCGGCGCTCCATACTAGCGTCATGCCAGTTGCTTTCTCATACATCCATATGAGTGCCGAATGGTGAAGTGTTTCCCATTCGGCGGTGATGTTTGCGCGGTTTGCACCGTCTGTGCGCACGTCCTCGCCGCGCAAAAGTCGCCCCATTAGCTCCATTCGCGGCATTCGGTCTATGTGTGTGCTCATGATTCGGCGGTGGTTTGGGCGTGTTGCACTTTGGCGGTCATTTGGTCGATGCGTGTCTGCACGTGGACTGTGGCGGCGGTCGCTTTGTCCCATATCTCGCGCTCAATCTCGAGGATGTGCGCGGGGACTACGATTTGCAGGATGCCATCGCGGCGCTGAGCCGCTATGAATCCGGCTATCTTGTCGCCGTTCCAACCGGCGGCGATCAATGCCTTCATGATTGAAGCCTCCAGATGTAGGCTTGCAACTGATCGCCGTTGAACGGTTCTTATTCGATTGCCGCCAATGCTCTTGTGCGGGTTGTTGGGCGGCGTTGGTGTGTTGGGTGTTGTCATAGTCGTATTAGTGGCGGTCGTTATGCCGCGCGGGTGATGTAGCTGATTATCTCGTCTGGGAGCATGCTACCGATCGCACCACACTCGCCACAAGGACAACCGCTTGATTCCTCGCTGTTGTCGAGTTCCTTTGTGCGTCCGTATAACGTGCCGAATGTGGTAATGAGTCGAGTGTTTTCCAACACTCGTAACATGGGGGCTATTTCGTCGGGGCTGTCGAGCAGTTCGCTTCCTTTGATGGAGTATTTCAGCACCTCCTTGACCACCTCCACACCATGAGCGCGCTTCGCTAGCACTATGGCGCTCGGTTGTCCGAGTGTGTGTGCCCATGTGTCTGACAACTCGCGCCGTGCGCTCTCGTAGTAAAGGCGCTTTCGCTCGTTGGGTATGTTGCGCGGTGGTTCGGGGGTTTGGATTGCCAACCATCGGCAGTCAACTAGTGCGTGCAGGTGTGGATGCCATCCATTCCCCTTATTGGTCACCTCCACAGCGGCACAACCTCCTTGCACTGTGTCCTTCCACAGTTTGCGATTGCGCAACTTGCCAAATGAGCGCCGCAAATGTCGCACGCTCTCTGGGTCGTCGCTGTTGGTCATGGTTAGAGT
>JAAENL010000372.1 GCA_024224435.1 Halieaceae bacterium | reverse complement strand
GTGATTAACTATACACTCGCCGCCACTGATCAGAGTCGTCTCGTAGCCCGTAAGCTCTCCGTACTCAATGCACTGCGTATTAATCACGTCTGCTTCAATCCAAGCGCCAAGGAATATAGCCACCACTAACGCTGCGGCGATCAGGTTGAAACCCCAAAGGTCCATGTCTCTCATGTTCTCTCTCCTATACTATATGATCATATCGGGTCGGGTAAGGGTGCGCGGTCCCGAAGGACCGCATTGTCTTACTCAGCCGAGCCTACTATCTCACATACGCCACCGGAACATGCCAGCTCTTGGCTTCCTGTCGTCGTGTCCTCAACCTCATAGGCTGGGAACGCAGTCCAGTCTACCTTGGGCATAGCCTTGGATAACTCCTTGTACTGCTCGTCTGTGATCTCCTGATAGGGAGCTTGCTGGTACGTGCCATTGTCGTAAGGTAATAAGCTAATGCCAGAAAGTATATCCCAATTATCCCAACACCATTGCGCCACAGCCAAGAAGTCATCCTCCTTATAGTACACCGTGATGCTTGGCTTATGTTCACACCAGTGCTCTTGGTACACCTTCCAGATTTCCAGCTGCTCAAGGGCCCCAACATCATTACGACACACGCTGTCCTCGCTGCCTTGGATCGGGAAGCTAAAGATAGTGGTGGTGTCTGGCTTCATGACGCACGGCTCATTAGGCACACCTTGGTCGCGTAGGAACGCAGTCATAGGGTCTTTGTTATCCTGACGTACCGTCCTGATATACGTCTCAGAAAACGCAGGGTGAATCCCAGAGCTGCACAGTGCGAGCTGGCTAACAGTACCGCTAGGCTTGACGCATGTGATAGCAGCCGACGCTGGGATACCAAGACGCTTAGCCCACTTCTTATTCACCTCCACAGAGGCCGTACGAAGCGCTGTGAGCCATTCGGTAAGCTCCTCGGTACCTGAGGTACCATTAAGCACAGGATGGTCCATGAGGCCCGTTAGGGACACTCCCAGCAGCCTCTCCTCAGAGCAGTTGGCTTCCCATACCTTCCTCAGGTACCTAAAGTTAACCAGCGTAGACTGGAGGGTACCAAATATGGTAGCGGTCTCCACCTTCTCAAGCAGATCAGCCAAGCTGTCATCATGGCGCACAATAACCTCAGAAAGATTACAGAACTCAGAGGGTCGGAGCAAAATCTCGCTGCACGGATTACAGCCCCACTTGTGTCCGCCCTCGCGGCGGCCATTGCGGGTTACGATCTTCTCGGCAGCCTCTCGTGAGAACATACCACGCTCACCTGAGTACGACTCAAACAGCGACTTCATCTCACCTAGGAAAAAGTGGAAGTCAGGCTTCTTGTCGTAGCACGCTGAGTTGTTAGCCAGAGCGCGTTGCCCGTTGCCGTTGTACCACGCACCCGACTTGGCCGTAGCCATGCGGTCAGATGTAGGGCTGCTCAATGATATGAGAGCGCTACGCCTGACACCGCCTACCACTACAATCTCGGCAATCTTACAAGTCAAATCGTGTACCTCGAGGTCAGTAAGCTGCCTCCCTGCCGCGTTGCGGAACATGTTGATAGCGAAGGTGAACAGCTCGACTAGCGGCGCGGGCCCAGACGCACGGCCACCAAAGGTTTTCAGCTTGGCACCAGCCGGACGCACACCGGAGACGTCAAACGTAGGTATGTCACCCGTCCACAGCATAGCTAGCAGCTGCTTGAACGCCTTAGCCCAGCCCACCTTTGAGTCAGCCACCACGATCACCGTGTCGGTGGTGTGGAACTCCTCAGCCACGACAGGTAACTTAGCTACCTCGTCGCGCTCGCAGCTGAATCCCACACCGGTGCCGCAAAGTAAAATGTACATGCATTCATCGAAGGCACGCGGGTGGTTCATGCTGAGGTAGGCGCAGTTGTACCCAGCCACGTTATCTCGGTCCAGCGCAGGGCCCGCAGTCATGAGCGCACGCATGCTAGGCACCACCCGTAGGCCGATGATCTGCTCACGTAACTTGTCAGCCTCCTTGTGGGTTATCAGGCCCTTGCCGTGCCAGTAGTTAGTGTAGCGGGCGCAGGTTTCTTCCCACGTCTCCCTGCGTCCTGCGTCGTCCAGCCAACGGGCGTACCGCGATAGTGCGATAAAGTTGCTGTAGTCATTCATAGTGCTTCCTCTGCGTCAATTATGGGTTCGTATTCGTGTAGCCTTCCGGTGGCCTCGTCGTACAGCAGGGCACCCGCTGGGCCCGTTGCACCACTAAAGCGGTTCTTGAGTACACGTATGTACGTGGTGTTCCGCTCTGTTGGGTCCTCTGACTGACCGTTGCGTTCAAGACCAATAACAAAATCACTAAGCTGAGCAATCGAAGCGGAGCCTCGCAGTTGCGATACGCTAGTGACAGCGCCTTCCTCATGCCCTTTGCCCTCCGGTCTCTTTAAGTGTGATATAGCAAACAGGACGATACCTGTGTCCTGCGTTAGGGTCCGTAGCTTCGTCATGATCTCGTCGAGTGCTTTACGCTCGTCACCATGCTGCCCGCCTGACACCAGTATGCTGATGTGATCTAGGATTACCACCTTGCAGTCCAGCGCCTTAGCCATGAAGCGCACACGCGCCACCACAGCGTCAACGCTAGCCCCTGTGTCGAAGCTGGCGTCCATGATCATTAGCTGATCGTTACCGAACACCCTGTTGAAGGATGCCTTGTACTCCTCGGAGCCACGTGCCACGGCACTGGTAGGCAGGTGCACTGGGGTCGATAGGTCAACGCCCATGAAGCCCTCAGCCGTGCGCTCTACCGCCTCCTCCATGAACAGGCAGCCGATCTTGTTGTCGGTTGAGTTCTTAACAAACATGACTAGCTCGCGCATGACAGACGACTTGCCCAGCCCAGAGCCAGCCGTTACGGTTACCAGCTCGGTGGGACGGAACCCGTACGTCATGGCGTTTAGCTTATCCCATGGGTACAGGCCCAGCTGCGCCGGACGGTCTGCGTTGAGCTTTTCCCAGAGGTCCTCCTTGGACAGCACACCCTTCGGAGTGTAAGAGCCAGCCGTGCGGTATGCCTCGACGAACTCAGACTGAAGCCCCGACTTAAGGTAGTCGTTAGCATCCTTGCCCAGCTTGGGGTTAAGCTTCATGACCTTTAGCTTGCCAGCGAACACCTCGGCAGCCTTCTCTATGGCATCCTTGCCCGCGTCGTCTGCGTCAAAGCAAATAACAATCTCCTTGAAGCTATCCAAGAAGTTGTACGACGCCTTGATATCGCGGCCAGCCGCAGCAGCTCCGCCCTTGAGGCTAACCACAGGTGTGTCTTGGCCCAGCAGCGCAGCCGCAGCGATAGCGTCGCACTCACCCTCGGTTATCACGATACGATTCTGTCCACCTGATCCGTACCTATGCTCGCCAAAGAGTCCAGCCTCCTTCAGGGACCCAGCCACTCGGAACGTCTTATCTTTAATACTACGTACCTTAAAGGCAACCGGCTCGGCGCGTTCGGGTGCGAAGTAAGGGTAGTAGTGGTGCGTCTCAGTAACGACCACCCCATACTTACCGACAGCAGCTGAGGGTAGCGTACGCTCCGGCATTGCCTTTGGTGTAGCTTTCTGCCATAGGCACACTATGCGTTGCAGCTCGTCTCCTTGATTTGTATTCATTGACGTCTCCGTAGGGGTGCCTTGTTTATGGGTACGACATGAGAAGCAAAAGGTATGCCCATCGTCGTACGTACAGTTAGCGTCAGAGGACCCACACTCAGAGCAGGGCCCCTTAGACACTAGGTTTGATTCATCTTGCATGACGCCTCCTTAAGGTGCCTTGTAGTATATGATCAGAGTGGGTCGGGTAAGGGTTCGCAGCGCTCATAAGTGGTTGATTGTCCACAGCACGCCACGCTTTACGCCCTCAGCCACAGCCAGATTGGGGCACACAGCCAAGGTGTACGTGGCGGGCATGTCAACCAGCACATCGTACGTGCCGTCGCTTCGCTCGTGTATACCTACCTTGACATTATCTCTGTACCTCGAGGCTGACAGCCCGTCATCGGATACGTTGAGATCACCTGCGTCAGAGCCATGGACCAGCCGGTATACGACACGGTTGCGTCGGTACTTGCTACCTGCTACCTGCACGTGGGTCCCTAGGCATACCGCTCCCTTGGCCTTGCTGCCACCATCCTCAGCCCACCTAAGCTCGCCGTCGTACGTGAACATAGCAGCCACGTCATCAGGTACCGCCTTGGCGTTGCTCTTAGCCACGGTGCGTCGTATCTTACGGCTGATGATTGCGTCCATGCCATACCTCTCTGGGTTATGTTCTAACACTCTACGCCTCCATTCAGTGTATAGGTACTCGCGCAGCAGCTTGCCGCGTGCAGCCATAAGCTCGACGTACACGTGGTGCACAATGCCGAACTCCGCGTACATGCGTGCGTGCCTAGCGTTACGCGACGCTATGGTATCTAGCGACTGGTAACACTGGTGGCGTGCGACGTCATACAACCCGACCTCGAGGTCCGGTGTAAGCTCACAGTCTGGCAGTAGGCCGTCAAAGGTCAGGACCTCTAGCCTCTGGTCTACGTTGCGGTTGCCATTCTCGTCCTCAACCTCACGGGGTAGCTTGTCGCGGTTCTCAGCCAGCCAAGCGTAGCCGTAGTCTAGGCTATGGGTTACGTGCAGTGACCCCTGCGTCGCAGTCACACGGGCTAGCTCACGCAGCGACTTACCTGTGGTGCGTGGGTGGTTCCGCATGTCGCGCTTGAGCTGTGCCTCGTCGTCTCTACTCCCCGCGATAGTGTGGTCCCAGTGCATTGATGACGTCATCGACGGTAACCTCCGGTTTGAATGATTGGCAGAACATGTATAGCTCAGAGAATGAGACGTCCTCATTACGGTACGCTATCTCGGCAGCCACAATCTCGGCAGCTTCCATGTCATACTGTTTTTTACGCGTGTGATTGTCCATTTCGTCTACCTCTCTGTGGTGTGGGGATACTAGCCTGTTTGATTGCCTCTATGGCGTCCTGTATGGCCCTCTCAGCCATTTGCTGGTTGTCATGGTACCCTAGGGACACCCCGTTGAGTTCTGCCTCACAGAGGCTCTCAGGCCCGTCTGTGAGGCGCACCTTACGGTTGTGCTTACCACCCCGCACCCGCTTGGAGTCGCGCTTGCGATCCTTGTGTGGACCAGCCCCGCTACGCTGGGCGTGCTTAGCCACGTTGTTGTCTTTCATAACAGTCTCCCTTCCCCATATGCATGTTTATATTCTATCCATGCGTCCGTCTCAATCCAAACCTTAGCACCACACGACAGCGGCTTGTCGGGGCTGTAGACCAACGTGCTGGGCCCTTCGATAGCCACCTCGAACACCTTGTAATTAGCCTTGTACGTCTTGACCGTGATCGGTGGACGCAGGTCGTCGGGGTTCTTGGCGTTGTGCCGTATGTTGTGCTGGTTGATATGGATACGCTTCTTCATGCCTCTTCCCTCTTCTTTATCTCACACTCATACAAGCCAAGGACTACATCCTCCACATGGGCCACGGCCCCGCGTTCTCCGTTGTCGTCTGCGTTATCGTACAGTGTATCAAGGTCGCGCAGCATCCGCGCTAGTATCTGCTCTTTTGACTCGCTCATTTCTCACCTCCAAGTGGCTTGAATTTAACTAACACCTTAGGCAAGCCGTTAGCCTTCGGTCTAACCACGCGGTGCGACACTGCCGCGCAGAATCGAGCCTCGACCATGGCCCAGCGTATAGCCTCCTCTAAGACCTCGAATTGCTTTTCAGTTTCCCAGCGCGTAGCGTCTGGGCCCTGCCATTGCACGCTATACATTATTGGTACCCCTCTTTAAGTCTGTCCATGTGATCTGCTGCAAGCCGATAGGCCGTAGCCCTACCATCGACCCAATTGCAGTGCGCTCCCACCATACCGCGCTCTCGGTAGCCTTCCACGGCCTCAGCGTCGCTCGCTGCAAACCGCTCGAACATCTCCTGCACAGACGCCAGCACCTTGTGTATCTCTGCGTCTACCTCTGCTCTCGTGTATCTACTCATTACATCCACCCCTCGTCAATTACTAGCTTGTGTGCGGCAGCCAACGCGTCTGGGTCCCTGTCCCACATGAACTCTAGGAAGCCCATCGCACGCTTGTCACCCGACTCAGCCAGCATGATCTGATCAGCCACGTACCAAATGAGCGCGGGTGGCTCCATGTTAAAATCCAATTCACTTGCCATTCGTCTGTGCCTCCAGTCGGTTGTATTGATTGCGTGCATGCACCGCCAAGTCGTCCATCTCGAACTCGTCAAGGCCGTACGTCACCTCGGCATAGGACAGTGCCTCACGCCACGTGTATGCGCCCCTCACCATGCTTACGGTAGTCATGATAGCGTCGAGCATTGCGTTAGTCATACGTCATCCCTCATTATCCAGTACAAGATATAACCACCGGCTATAATGCCGGACCCATATACTACCACAGCCAGCAGCAGAAAGCTCATGGCAGGTACTTTGAGAAGAAGTGCAGCCCGAGGTCATACCAGCTAACCTTGGCTAGGAAGTCACGTATAACTGCGTCACCGGCAGGGTTCTCGAGGCCGCTGATGTAGTAGTCGTAAGCCTCGACCTCGAGGTAGTCAGCTAGGGCGTACACCCTGTCGCTGTCTAGCATGCTCTCATCCTCTATGATGTGCTCAGCCTCCTCAGCCAAAGCCAGACTCAGCTCGGTGCACTCCTCGAATGCGTCAGCCAAGCACTCGGTGGGGTAGTTGTGGAATCCGTCCATGTTAGTCTCTCCAGTTTAGTGTAGGTCGGTTAGCCTGACGCGCACGCTCGCGCTCAGCCTTGGGGATGCGTCTGTGCACAGCCACTACCTTGTGACCGCGCTGCTCAAAGTTAACCTGTGCCTGTGCCTTCATGACTTACCCCTGCACTCGTAAAGGTTACCATGGTTGTCAGCCTCGAAGACCGCGTAGCTAACCCACTTAGGGTTATCGTAGCAGTTCTCGCCGTACTGGACAGCCTCCTCGTAGGAATCGAAGGGTATGTCGTCAGACTCCCCACCGTCCCTGTCACTCTTGATTACGTAAAACATTAGTAAGCCCCTGTCAGTGTAATGGTTAACTCGTCGTGGTCCGCAGTGAACCCCAGCCCCAAGCGTACAAGTTCATTGATGCCCGCATACATTTGCTCATGCGTGTAGTAGATAACTGTCATGCTATGCTCTCCCTATTGATGGTTGCGCTCGAGGTGCGCGATAGTGTCACGAGACCCCTGCTTGTCGTCCTCACCCTCGACATACAGCGACTTGGCAGCCTCGCGCTGCCGGTCCCAGTACTCGTCATAGGTAATGACTGCGACGCGGTGCGCGTTGGCACCGCTAGTGAAGGACACGCATAGGTGCCCCGTACAGCTGGTGTAGGTGTGGTCCACCTGCGCCGCCTCCATGAAGTCGCCACGCTGGACGTACACCGCATCGCCTTGCTTTAAGTCTTTCATTACAGCCCTCCTGTTGGGTCACCGCCACAGCATGTGCACGGGCACTCAGACGCCACGTCTGACTTAATAAACTCCTCGATTGAAGAGCGTTTGTAGCCCAGAGCCAGCCCCAAATGGCGCTGTAGCCGCTGTCTAGGCATGCTACCTGCCTTGTAGCCCTTGCCTACCATTTGCAGGTCAACGGTCCATGAGATCGTGCTAGAGACGTCTGGCGTTACGATTAGGAACCGAGTTGGCTCCCCGTCTTCGCCTATGCCGCGCATAATGTGGGTATCAAGCCCCATCTGACCGGCTGTGATAGCTAGCGTAGTGAGTGCCACGTTAGACTTCTGGCTGTCACCTATCGCAAGCTTGCGGTGGCTTTGGGGGTTCGCCACGTCCGCTATGTCTCGGATTAACTGGTTAGTGTAGTCCATTAGAGGACCTCCTGTGGTCGAATGATTGTGTAGAAGATGCCGCTCTCGATCTTAGCGACGTCACCTGACTGCTCGATCTCAGCGTCGTCAAAAGACCCAGCCGCGATCGCTTCCAGCTCTTCGAGCGCGTCGAACCAGCTTCCAAACACTGCCAGCACTCGCTCGCCCTCGTACTTCTCGCCTTCACTAAGAATCCATACATTCATTGGTATTGCTCCCTGTATTCGTCAAATGCTAACTCAAATGCGTCGTGCTTAAGTGCCTGAGGGATCGCAATGCGTACCTGCTCGACCCCGTTTAACCACCATGCGTTCACCCTGAAAGAGTAGTCGCTGCCGCGTAACTCGACACTGACGTCAACCTCGACGTCCAGCTGACCCTCGTCCCATGCCACTAGATAGGTATTCATTAGGACACCTCCTCCTTTGAAATCCAAGTGTAGGCTGACATGCGAGTCATGATGCCCAGCTTAACGCAGCGCACCTCAATCTCGTGCAGCGTATCCCGTGAAGCCTCGTCAGCGGCATATGCTGCTGCAAGGTCCTCGGTGCTTACTGCGTTACCCTTCAAGGCAACCGATAGTGCCTCCCTGTCGGTTGCAACGATTCGATTCCACATTGCCAGCTCTGCAATCAGTTCCTGTAATTCCATAGTTTCGACCCTCCAAGGTCATGGGCTGTGTTGCCCTCATCAGTGACGCGGTAACAGCGCCAGACTATGATGCGTTAGACAGACCG
>JAAENL010000371.1 GCA_024224435.1 Halieaceae bacterium | reverse complement strand
GCGCGCTTGAGCGCCTCCAATATCTGGCTATCTGTGAATCTCGACTTCTTCATCTGCAGAACTCCCTCTTAACGAGAAAATTCTACTTCTCCCAGCGGTGGATTTCAGGGGGTATTACCGGAACTCCTTCCTCTTACTTTTCAATACTCATTCGAAGCTCAGACGTGCCCTATGAGAATGATCCCGCTGGGCATTTTTAGGCCGACATAGGCTTCGTTATGGCTGACTTTCGTCGACATGGGCACTATCTGAGAGTGATCGGACGGATCCGTCGTTTCAATCGATGCAATCAGCGTTATTAATTGAAATTGGCTCGCCAATTTTCCACGCAGCGTGCGCGACTTATCAGGCACGCTACGCCGCGATGACGCTGCTCCGATACCAGTCATTGATCTCATCGCCCGTCGCAAACCAGACGCCTGAATGACGGGCGATGTGTTCGAACGCGCGCCTCAAATGCTTCGCGCGGAATGGCTGGCCGACCAGGAAAGTGTGCAGACAGATGGGCATTACACGGGCGTTATCCTGCCCCTCTTCGTACAGAACGTCGAACTGATCGACAATCATGTCTCCGAAGTCGGCCGGCGAGACACCGATGCTCATGAAAGCGGGGAGATCGTTGAGTTCAAGAGAGTAGGGTACCGAAATGAGGCTTCCCGAACGTGTGTTAAATTTAAACGGCTGGTCGTCCGCGGTGAAGTCGCAGAGATATTCGACACCCAACTCTGCCAAGATGTGTGGCGTGTTGAGCGTTTCCGTGAGAAAGGGTCCAAGCCAACCTTTAGTCTTGCGCCCGAGCACTTTTTCCATCTTCTCAAGCACTGTCCGGATGATAGTCCGCTCCCTGTCCTCATCGATATCGGCAAGAAAATTGGTAGGTGCATTGTTGATTCCGTGACCAATCCAAGCCCAGTTGCGGCGCTCGCCTTCCTCGATGATGCGTGGGTATTCGGTGATGATGTCCGAGTTCAGACAGACTGTGCCACGCATGTGCAACGCGTCCATGATGTCCATGATTCGCCACAGTCCAACGCGATTTCCATAGTCACGCCAACCATAGTTCAGTGCGTCAGGAATGAACCTCGCCGTGGCGGGGACGATCGCGGTACCGGGAATGTCTTCAGGGAAGTGCTCAATGTTGATGTAAGGAACGACAGCCACGCGAGCGCCATTGGGAAACTTGAGTGGCGCGCGGTCGATGATGGGTTGGTAGTCATAGTGGCTCGTTTGAGTCAGTTTATTCATTAGTTGTTCTCCTGTTAGTAACAAATTTCGCCTAGTCTTTACCGAACGCTTCGCGGGCGTTCAATGAAATCAAGAACTTCCTGCTTGCTAACAACATCGCCATACTTACTATCGATGTCGAAGAGGTTCGCCTCGTGAGGGCCGCTATGCCGGTCACCTACACATTCCCGCGGAACGATTACGCGAAAACCGTTCTGAACTGCATCGACGGCGGTGGCGCGTACGCAGCCACTCGTCGAGCAGCCCGTTAAAATCAGGGTGTCGACTTGCGCGGCGGTGAGTGTTGCCGCAAGGCTCGTACCGAAGAAGGCGCTTGCATATTGCTTGCTTATGACTAACTCGCTGGGAAGTGGCTCGACGCCTTCGCACACTTCGTTGAACGGTTTCTCGGCCAAGCATTTCACAACTGGTGCCTTAAGAGCCCATACGCCGGCGTCCGCAAAGTCGGACGACTGGTGGCTCACGACCGTATGGATAACGCGCACGCCATGCCTTCTCGCAGCGTCAAGGACGCCTATGGTTTCGCGGACGGCCGGAGCGACGCCCGGCGCGTATAGCGGCGCATGTTCGAGCGTATAAGCTTTGACGAAATCGATAACGAGAATTGCCGCTTTGGTGCCGAAACCAATGCGATGACCCCATACGCCGCGATAATTTTCGGCAGCTGTAACGGGTTGCGGATGCGACGCGTTGCTCATGTTTTTCTCCGTGAATTACTGACGACAGGAATAGTCAATATAGGACTGTAGGAAAATTGGTCATGCTGATGAGAATAGAGACAGATAGCGCTCGCCAACTTTTGCCGTTGGCGGCCGTCGTTCCCGGTCCGGACAGCGCAGTCGTTCATTGAGTCGATCGACGGTTGTTTAGCGTGATGGCGGCTCCAATCGCGACAAATGTTTGCATCGACTAAGCAGCTAGACTATTTAGTGCGTAATGACTAAGGAACGACACAGCGAATCGCATAGTGCCGAGATTGGTCCTCCGTCGAGCAGCTAACATATCGCTGGCGACCTCCATCCGCTCGTATAGCTTGAACTCGTTTCCGACGTCACACTCTGTGAAATTCCGCAGCATTATTTTTCTTACTTATCATTTAGTTAGATCTCTAATATACGAAGGATAGTGCATCTTTTGCGGTATAACAGCTAGGTTAACCACCAATGATTAGCTGACCTGCCCCCTTCGATAGGGCCACGGAGCTTCTAGTAAAGTCCTGTTCAAACATGCTCCTGCAAGACAGGAGCGCCTACTGGTGCCGGATGCTTCGCCGCGAATTCGGCCGGCGACTGGTAGTTCAATGCGCTGTGCGGCCGTGCCTCGTTGTAGTCCCGGCGCCATGCCGACACCACGGCCCGGGCGTGGGCGAGCGTCGTGAACCAGTGCTCGTTCAGACACTCGTCACGAAACTTGCCATTGAACGACTCGATGTACGCATTCTGCGTCGGCTTGCCCGCCTGAATCAATTTCAACGTCACGCCGTTGGCGTAGGCCCACTGGTCCAGCGCGCGGCTCGTGAATTCGGGTCCCTGGTCCGTGCGCAACGCTTTCGGGTAGCCCCTGAAGCGCGCCACCCGGTCCAGCACGCGCGTCACATACCGACCCGAGATGCCGTGGTCCACCACGATCTCGACCGCTTCCTTGGTGAAGTCGTCGACAATGGTCAGGCACTTCAGGCGACGCCCGTTGGACAATGCGTCCATCACGAAATCGAGGGACCACACCTCGTTCGGCGTACTCGGCAAAGCCAGCTGCTCGCGCTCGACCATCACGCCGTGGCGCCGTCGCCGGCGCCGCACGGCCAGTCCGGCCTCGCGATACAGCCGGTGCACGCGCTTGTGGTTTACGTGCCTTCCTTCGCGCGCCAGCAGCGCGTGTAGCCGCCGATAGCCGAAACGCCGCCTCTGGTGCCCCAGCTCGATGAGGCGCGCCTTGAGCGCCTCATTCTCGTGGTCCGGCTGCGCTTCATAATGCAGCACGCTGCGCGAAAGCCCGACAAGCCGGCAGGCACGGCGCTCGGAGACATTGACCTTCTGCCGAATCGCCGCGACCGCCTCGCGCCTGGCCTGCGGGCTCAGGGCTTTCCCTTCACGACCACCTTCAGGGCTTCCATATCGAGCATCGCCTCGGCCAGCAGCTTCTTCAGCCTCGCGTTCTCGGCTTCCAGCTCCTTGAGCCGACGGGCTTCCGACACCTCCATGCCGCCGAACTTCGCGCGCCACGTGTAGAACGAGGCGTCACTGAACCCATGCTTCCTGCACAGCTCCTTCACCGGCAGGCCCGCCTCCGCTTCCTTCAGGAAGCCGATGATCTGTTCTTCCGAAAAGCGCTTCTTCATGTCCGTCTTCCTCTTCGAAAACGGACTTTACTAGATTCCGACTGGCCCGGTTTACGGGGAGCAGGTCATAGCGACTCATATTTAGAGGTGCGGCTCGGGGTCTCCTCGTTTTCAGTGCAATAAGTGACGGTACGAAAAGCTAGCACTGGCGCGGAGGTGGTGTTGGTAGATCGT
>JAAENL010000370.1 GCA_024224435.1 Halieaceae bacterium | reverse complement strand
TGGACGAGCCGACCAACCACATGGACATGGAGTCGATCGAGTCGCTGCAGATTGCGCTCGACAAGTTCGAGGGCACGCTGATCTTCGTGTCGCACGACCGCGAGCTGATCAGCGCCCTGGCCACGCGCATTATCGAAGTGCGTCCGAACGGCACGATGACCGACTACCTCGGCACGTACGACGAGTACCTGCAGAGCCAAGGTGTGGAAGTCTGAGCTTCACGTGCGCTGAACGCGTACTTAACAAGAAAGGCGGCCAGATGAGCCGCCTTTTTTGTTGCCTGCACACTGCTGCAAGCCTGCAATTCGGCTCATGTAGCTGCGGTTGAAATAACGCTATTTGCAGTTTGTCATCGGATTATCGGTGGCATATCGTGATCTCCATCACTGGGCGCAATTTCAGCCAATGTTAGTGGTTCATAACAATATCCGCACCAGATTGAAGAACCGAACTCGCGAGTTCAATTCGGGTAATTCAAATGAGGGGGTGTTATGAGTTCAGTTATCACGCAGGACGAGATCAAATCGTGGTTGGTAGAAAATGTGGCGAAAGAGACCCAGAGTTCGCCACAAGATATTAAATGCGACATCTCTGTAGAGAAGCTCGGCGTGGATTCGGTGGCGGTTGGCGAACTGTTTACCAAACTCAGTGATTGGCTTGGTAAGGATATCGATCCGACGATTTCCTGGGATTACCCCACGATCGACAAAATGGCCGCCCATCTAGCCCAGGTTGTCTCGGGCTGATACCGCGCTTTCGCTTTATCCCTCGCTTTTGTTTTCGCCCTGGTAGCTGAAGCTTCTACCAATGGCGATGCGTTTTGGCAAAGGACTCACATGATTGTCATTGCTGGCATGAGCTGTCACTTTCCCGGGGGCGACGGGCTCGATGCCTACTGGCAGTTGATCAGGGAAAATCGTTCCGCTGTGGGGTTTCCACCTCTGCATCGAAATGAACTTCTTGGTGCGGCGGAAGCGTTGGGTATACCGGTCACTGGGGGGTATATCGACCATGAAAATACCTTCGATGCCGATCGGTTCCATATTCCGGAGCGTGAGGCGCTCTGGATGGATCCTCAGCAAAAGCTGGTGCTGATGCATGCATGCAAGGCTCTGGAAGATGCTGGCCTGACCGTCGACGAAATCAAGGGAAGCCAGACCGGCGTGTTCGTTGGCGCAATGGCAAATGATCTGGCGTATCTCCAGTTTGGCGACGTGTCCAATATCGAGGGCATGAATATCACGGGCAACGGCTTGTGCTTGATTGCCAACCGCTTGTCTTACGAACTGGATCTCCATGGTCCAAGCATGACGATTGATACAGCGTGTTCTTCGTCGCTCGTGGCACTGCATCATGCCGTTCGCGCGCTGCGTGATGGCGAATGCGATGTGGCCGTGGTGGCCGGCGTCAATGTGATCCTGTCCGCCCCGCTGCAAAAGTTCTATCAGATGGTGGGGGTGGGATCTCCGGATGGTCACTGCCGGTCGTTCAGCCATCGCGCCAACGGGATCGGGCGGGCGGAGGGTGTAGGCGTATTAGTGCTGCGCCGTGAAGAGGACTTGCCTGCCGAGCGCCGTCGTGGCTATGCCGTTATTCGTGGCAGCCAGGTCAATCATGGCGGGCAAAGCAGCCGCTTTACGGCTCCCAATGTTCAGGCACAGGTGGCGTTGCTACGGCAAACCTATGACAAGGCGGGTGTTCAGCCGAGCGAGATCGCTTACCTCGAGGGGCACGGCACAGGTACCAGGCAGGGCGACCACATGGAGATCAAGGCGTTGCAGCAGGTCTTTGAAGGTCGGGAATCGGCCTGCGCCCTGGGATCGGTCAAAACGCTCATCAGCCACACCGAGGCCGCGTCAGGTATTGCGGGGCTGATCAAAGTGGCACTCATGCTGACCCACCGGCATGTGCCATCAAGCGCCTATGCGGATGAGCCCGCGCCGTTGCTTGATGCTGCGTCGCCTGTGCAACTGGTACACGACGCGCGCGCACTGAGCCCCGAGCAAACGTATTTCATGGGGGTCAGCGCGTTTGGCCTGGGCGGCACCAACGCGCATGTTCTCTTGGCCTCGCACAACGCTTGAGATCTGCGCTGTCGCGCAGGAGGGCCGATCGGGATGCCAAGAATCAAGCTGGTGGATCAGTCCATGTACTACATGGATCGTGGCGAGGGTAGGACGATCGTCCTGCTGCACAGCTATCTTGCAAACGCGTTCATGTGGACCCCTCAGGTCCAGGCGCTCGAGGCGCACTACCGCGTCATTGTTCCGGACCTGTGGGGGCATGGCAGCTCAGGGCCGTTGCCTAAGGGCACGGAAGGCTTGGCAGCACTGACTCGCCAACTACAGCAACTGCTCGATAGTCTGGAAGTGGAACGCTACGTCCTGGTCGGTCAATCGATCGGGGGAATGCTGGCGGCCGAGCTTGCGTCGATATCACCTGCGCGAGCGGAGGGGGTGGTGTTGATAGGGACGCATCTCGGCGCAGAACCGGCGGGGCCGCAAGCCTATTTCTTAGACATGCTGGATCGCCTTGAGGCTAGCGGAGCGTTCTCCCCAGCCTTGCTCGATGAGGCGGTATCCCTGTTCTTCCGTGGTTCGGCATCCACCACGGCTTCCCTGAAGGCATCGTTTCGGAAGCAGCTTTCGTCCAGGTCTGCGGAGGCATTGCGGGAAAGCATCATCCCTATCGGGCGCATGATTTTTCAGCGCGTCGATCGGCGGTCTCTTTTAGATGGCCTGGCTGCAGCATCCACCTTGGTCATGTGCGGCGAACATGACTCGGTACGACCGCCGTCGGAATCGCGGGAAATGGCCGAGCGCATCGGATGCCGATACGTGGAAGTCCCTGACGCGAGTCATACATCCAACCTGGAGCAGCCCGAGTTTGTTACGCAGGCGCTGCTGAGTTTTCTGGCCAAGCTGGATCGCCGCTAGCTCGTCGCTTCGTCGATCAGCAGATCCAGCTGGGCGATGACGTTGGCGGCTTCCGGCTCGCCACGCGCCTTGGCAAGTGCAGCCTTGAGTGTGTCGCGCAGGGCGACGAGGTCGGCGACATTGCCGGCTTTTTCCACCTTCATTTCGAGCAGGTAGCCGCGCAGGCCGAGGTAACGGCTGATGGTCT
>JAAENL010000369.1 GCA_024224435.1 Halieaceae bacterium | reverse complement strand
GCCTCAAGGGACAGGTCGACTTACAGGGGCCTGCCAGGCAGGCCCATTCCGTTTCGTTGCAGAGGTAAAACCCATGGAAATTGTACTTGCTATTTTTTTGCTGTTTGGAGGATTCACTTTGGGATCGATTTCCGCAGATAAGGGTGATGACGAGCCGAAACCCGCAATGGCCATGTCCAATGGGGGTGACGTACCGGATTCGCATACGCTTACACAGGCAATGTTCCAGAGTAACCCGACCCGGTGTCATTCTGACAGGGCCGTCATTTACCGGGATCTGACGGTCCCATACCACGGCCAGATTGAGCGGCCTGCGATGGAGATCAGCGACTGTGAAGGGGAGTGCCCGGATGAATAGTCGATGGACCCTGGTCATGTTGTCTATCGCCCTCGCGGCCTCCCACCCCGTAGTTGCCGCCGACATATCCCATAGCCAGGTCAAAGAGATCGGGCAGGATACATCGTCGACTGCAGCGAGCGCCTTGTCAGCAACGGAGTTGGCGCGCGCCCACCTCTGGGATTTGTCGGAGGTGGAATGGCGTCGTTACAAACAGTTGATGCAAGGGGTTCGCGGGAGTATCAGTCCATCGACCATATCGCCCATCGAAGTGCTCGGTATCCATGCGAGGGATGAGGCGGAACGCCAGCGGTATGCAGAAGCCTGGGCACGCGCCATGCACGAGGATGTGGACCGTATACTTGCGTTTCAACGTGCCTACGATGCGGCAGGCAAACGCCTCTATCCGAATGAGCTGCTGATTGATGTCAGCCGGTTACCTCGAAAGACAGAAGAGGCAGGTGCGTTGCAATCCACCGATCGCTTGTTGTTTTTCGCCCGCCCCGAATGCCCTGCCTGTGATCTGCTGATGAGCAAACTGTTGAAGCGAATCGATGAAGTCAGTGGTATCGATATCTATCTTACGGACAT
>JAAENL010000368.1 GCA_024224435.1 Halieaceae bacterium | reverse complement strand
GCTTTCGACGCGCAGTTGCCTGGCTTGAGCGTCCTCATTCAGTGGTTTTTCATCCGCGGGTGCAGCGCCTTCCTGGATGGCGCCGAGGTGGCTGGGGGTCTCTTGATTCGCGTTTAGTAGCCCGGCATTTGCTCTGTCATCGTTTGAGAGAAAGCGGCCAGTTTCCTCGATATCCAGTCCCGCTCCGCTCGGAAACACCGGTTTTTCGTCGTTGTTAATGGAAGCAGCTGACGATAGCGCTGCTCTTGGCTTAATAGCCTGAGCCTGTTCCGCGAGGGAGCCCGTAGACTTTTCTCCGCTGCTGGTTGGCTGGTCTCGGGGTGTGTGTGGCGTTGGCGGAGGTCGTTTGGGTTTGGCCTTGCTGAGATAGCCTGCGAAGGAGGGCTCCGTTGCAGCATGGCACTCTAACTCCTCCAGCGATGGAGGCTCCAGCTCTGCTTCGATACCATCCTCCGGTGCGCCGAGCAGGGGGTCGACATCATTGGGAAGGATCTCAACGAGATCGCAGTCTGCCTCGGGGCCAGTTTTCAGGGTAGGGGCAGGTGCGGCGGCCGGTTCGACGCCTTGCATCGCGCTCGCCAGCGCGTTGAGTATTTCGATGCTATCCACGCCTGCTGCCTGCGCGAGGCATAAGCTGAAGCTCGCACCGCAGTGAATAGGGATAATCTTGTGGTCGGTCAGCAACTGATCGAAGTCTTCGTAACTAAGCTGCAGGGCTTTTACCCCCGCCATGTTAGCGAACACCATTTGCTGCGACTGCTCGATTTTAAGCACCAGTTGTGCGCGGAGAACGCTGTCATCATTCTTGATGATAAACCACTGCCCCTCGGAGCACTGTTTAAGTGTATTCAGAACCGCGTTGGATTGTGTAGCCGGCGCCTGACCACCGCTGGCATCCAAGACAATGGGCGCGATGCGGCTCAGTTCTACTGGCTGCTCTCGCAAGATACGCAGATGGGCGCGCTCCACAAGTCCCATCGACTCATTGACCGCTTCTGTATCGTGATGCAGGCTGACTAGCCAGCGGCGCATCCGTTTGGGCAGTTCGGTAACCGCTTCAAAAATATATTGACGTCGCTCATCGTTGGCGTCGGCCAGTGTTTGCAATGAGTCAAGCAGATCGTGAGTCGTAGTGGACATTTGTTGCCATTCCTCAGACTCCGCGCCAAACTTCAAGAGCAGTAGCTGGGCACTGCTGAACCAGGGTCCTGTGAGGAATTCGCCGATTTCTTCCGGTGCATCATAATGCGCCAGTTCTGCGTTGATCATGCGCGCGGCTTCACTCTTGGCCTCTGCGGTTCTCACCTTGCCTGCTTCTGTCTCGACGACGCGCTGAACCATGCGTCGGGCTCGGGCCCGATCCTTTTCTGCTGCGGAGGAAAATTTTTGGGCGACGAGTGTCAGGTCAGTCGAGTGATTGTCAAACCACCCGCGGGCATTCTCTATGGTTTCCGTAACCTGCTGCTCTAAAGCCGCGCCAACCCGGTCGAGTCGAGACTGCCACCCCACGGCGCGTTCGTGAATACTGTCGAGCATTTGGTGCAGTGGGTGAGCTCCCGGTTGCAGGAAGCCAGGGTCAGTTACAGCGAGCGCTGCAGCCAGTGGTTTCAGGTGCCGCACCCGGGTCCCGAGACGTCCCTCCAGAGGATACTCCTTCTCCCATAACTCCATGCTCTTGCCGAGCCAGCGCAAAATAGCGGTTTGCTCCCGCGAGGGGGTGGCCGGATCCCCAATGGCGTCGACTTTTTCCATGACGGCTATCCAGGGAGAAATATTAAAGTCTTCTACGTTTTTTAAATAGTCGACCAGCTCAGCAGTCTCCATCGGATGGGCATTGGCGCCCGCGCCCGGTGACTCGGCATAGCGGTCCATCACCAATTCGCGTAGTGAGCAGGGGAAAGGTATTTGTTCTGCCCCGATTTTCAGAAGAACAGCTTCCTCGCAATAAAACATTCAAAAATATGTAGATCGACAAGAGCACCACTTTGCGCGATGGTCTCTCGTCGTTTGCCAGGCAAGGCAATAGTGGGAGACCTACACGCCAGGCATTCGCAGTGTCGACCACAAACGACGCTGCGGTAGCTGCATTCCTTGCAGAGTAAGCCTTATGAGATCAGCGAGTGCTTTTGAGCAGTTGTTCTACAATTCGCTCCAGGTGGATAAGGTTATTGCATTCGGCGCTAAAATGACAGGCGCTTTGATAGCGAAGCATCTCAGAATCACCGGTCCCCCACGATTTTCTTGATTCCGGGTTCAGCCAGATCACACGCTGGGCTCGCTGGTAGACACTCTGGAGAATATCCAAACGGGGCTCACCGTGATTATTGCGGGCATCCCCCAAGATAATGACCGTGGTGTTGCTGCTTATATCCGCCAGTGCCAGATTGGCGAAATCCAACAGGCTGTTGCCGTAGTCAGTAGCGCCACCGTACTTCCAGTTAACCAGCTCGACCGCTTTCTCAACGGGATAATCATCAAAATATTCGCTCACTTCTCCAAGGTGACTGGAAAAAGCGAAACTACGCACCCTAGGCAACACATCCTGCAAGCTGTAAAGAAACAGCAGGAGGAACTTCGCATAAGCAGCTACTGAACCACTGACATCGCAAACCGCGAGTACTTGCGGTTTATCTTTTTTAACTTGGCGCCAATAGGTATCGAACATCACCCCATCGTTGGGAATACCCTTGCGCAGAGTTTTGGGCATATCTAATTGCCCGCGCTTCACTTGCTTGCGCTTCCGGGAGTACTGACTGGCTAATTTTTTGGCCATTTTTCGAATTAGATTTTGAACCTTGCCTACGTAAACATGCTCTATATTATTGAGGCGGGTTTTGCTGAGAATCTCATCCATGAATTGCTGCGTCTTGCCTTCGGCGTGGAGCAAATATTCGCGCTCAACGTAGTCGCGCACTTGCTCTCGCAGCATGTCGCGATAGCGCTGGAGTAACGGCAGGGTGGGATTGCCCGCTTGCTCCAGTTCAATAATTGCCCGGCGGATCTGCTCCTCGCCCATGGCATCCAGTATGCGCCGCGTGAACTGCCCCTTTTGTGTGAACATCTGTATCTGCTGCAAATCCACCTGCTGTGCAGCCTGGTTCATTGCCAAAGTGAGTTCGTTGCGCTCGTTGTTGAGCAGGTTCTGCATTAGTGCGTCCTGCATGAGTGAACGCAAGGCAGGTGAGTCTTGCGCAGCTTGTTCCAGAGCTGTTTCCGGTGTGCCGTCGAAATTATCGCCAGATGCTTCGGTCTCTGCGTCGGAAGGCGTTGTATCGACCTGCTCGTTATCGGTCGGCTCGGGAGCTGCGAAGTCAGCTAAATCCTGTTTGAAGAATCGCTCGAAACACTGCAGAAAAATAACCTCTTCCTCCGCAGTTTTGGCCAGCGTCATAGCCAGTCCGTCGCGCAGAAGTTCGCGGTCTGCATAACCAAGTGCAGCGGCCACCTCGACTGCATCCAGCGTCTCTGCTGGTGAGACCCTCACATCGTGGCTGCGTAGCATCTGGATAAAACTGACGAGATTCGACTGCATCGTATTTATCCGTTAGTGACCAGGCTGATTTGTGCCCTCGCCAACGAGCAGGCTGCGCAGTGTGGGATCAGTTGCCTCGATGTCGTCCTCATACTTGAGCAGTACATTGAGAGTGCCGCGTACTATTTCTTCGTCCAGTTCGTCGGCATGCAGCAACAGGAGACTGCGCGCCCAGTCGATAGTTTCTGAAATGGCCGGCGCCTTCTTCAGGTCCAGTTGGCGCAGGGAATGCACGAATGCGACCAGCTGGTGGCGCAGCTTGTTCTGCACATCGGGCACGCGAGTCTGGATAATACGCTCTTCCAGCTCGACCGAGGGGAACGGGATGTAGAGATGCAGGCAGCGTCTTTTAAGCGCATCAGAAATATCCCGCGTGTTGTTGCTTGTGAGGAATACCATGGGAGAGGTGGTCGCTTTCACCGTGCCAATCTCCGGTATCGAAACCTGGTATTCAGAAAGAATTTCCAGCAGCAATGACTCGAACTCGTAGTCGGACTTGTCTACTTCGTCGATCAGCAGGATGGCGCCCTTCTCCTGCTGCATTGCCTTGAGCAGGGGTCGTGGTTCCAGGAATTCCTCCGAATAAAAAATATCGCCGAACTGGTGCAGCCTCTCCACAGATTCTGCGAGGCCATCGGCGCCCTTTAGGAGGTCACCGAGCTTTTCCTTGAGCACTTGGGTATACAAGAGCTGCTTACCATACTTCCACTCGTACAGCGCCTTGGCCTCATCCAGCCCCTCGTAGCACTGCAGGCGTATGAGCGGCGTATCCAGCAGAACAGCGATCGTTTTTGCGAGTTCAGTCTTGCCGACTCCGGGTGGGCCCTCTACCAGTACCGGCTTGCGTAGCTGAAATGCGAGGAAAACGGCCGTAGCGATTTTCCTGCTGCAGACGTAACCGTGGGCTTCGAACCCCCGCTCTATGCGTTCGACTGATTCAAGCTGGGGAAAATCCTGAGTGTGCAAAGCGATACCTCAATGGCGATTAAATGAAAAGTAACTACGGCGTGGGCGTTGCCTAACCGCCCGTGGCGTTCATGAAGCGAACAATCTGTGGCGGTTCGGTAAGATTGAAGTGATGCTTTTCCGGTTTGATATCCAGCGACGCGACAATGGTTTTTTTGAGCAGCTGTCTCGAGTAGTTACTTGAACGCAGTACCGCTCGCAGGTCGACGGAGTGTTCATTGCCCAAGCAAAGCAGCAGCCGACCCTCTGCGGTCACCCTGACACGGTTACAAAGGTGGCAGAAATTTTGACTGTGGGGTGATATGAAGCCGATGCGGCTTTGGCTGCCCCCCGTCTTGTAATAGCGCGCCGGGCCGCCAGCGTCCCGCTGCTCGGGTGCGGCCTCCAGAGTGTGTTGGCGGGCAATAATCTGGCGCAAGGCCTCGCTGCTCAGAAAACTCAGCGCTCTGTCGTGCTCGTCGATTCTGCCCAGAGGCATTTCCTCAATGAAGGCGATATCAATGCCTCGTTGCAGCGCGAAGTTTGCAAGGTCCAGTACTTCGTCTTCATTGCGTCCCTTGAGAATCACCGCATTCAGCCGGATATGTCTAAACCCAGCGTCGATCGCGGAATCGATGCCCGCGATAACCTGGTCGAGATTGCCGTGCCGCGTCAGTTGCCGAAATTTTCGTGGTTCGAGGCTGTCCAGGCTGACATTGATTCGGCTTACGCCCATTGAAAAAAGAGGCTCTGCCAGACGGTGTAATTGTGATCCGTTAGTGGTGAGTGCGAGTTGCTCGAGCCCCTTGAGCTTCCCCAAAGGCTCGACAAGCGACAAGATATTATTACGCACCAGCGGTTCGCCTCCGGTCAGGCGTATCTTGCCGACCCCGAGTTCGACGAAGGCCGCGGCCACTTCCTGCAGCTCTTCCAGTGTCAATACCTGCTGCTTGGGCGCGAAGGTCATATCTTCGGCCATACAGTAAACACAGCGAAAATCGCACCGGTCAGTGACAGAGAGGCGAAGGTACTCTACCCGACGTCCGAATCGGTCCATCAGTGTTTGAGGTAATTCATAATCCATGGTCGGGAGTGTAGCCTTTCGCGTTTGACACCTCCAGCGGGCTTTACAGCGATCGACTGGTGGGACACGATGCGACTCATCATGATTCGCTGGAGTAGTCGACGTGTCGAAGATGAGTGACATGGCCCTCTGGATGGGGCCTTTACTGGGCGCAGGCGCAGCGACGGCCTGTCTTGGGGCAGGCTACGGCGGTGATGCGGCAACGGTAGCGTTCGTGGCTGTGGTCTGCGTCGTCTGGTGGGTGCTGGAGCCGGTACCGATTCCGGTCACTTCGCTGTTACCTCTATCTATATTTCCGCTGTTTGGAGTGCTGACCCCTGTGGAGGTGGCGCAGGCCTATGGCTCCCCGCTGATTTTATTATTGTTGGGAGGATTTCTGCTGTCCAAAGCGATGGAGCACTCCGGGGCTCATCGGCGGATCGCTTTGGGAATGGTCAATGTCTTTGGTGCGTCCAGCGGTCGGCGTCTCGTAATGGGTTTCATGGCCGCTGCGGCTGTGCTGAGTATGTGGATATCCAACACTGCCACCTCATTGATGCTCCTTCCGGTAGCGCTGGCTCTGCTTGACGGCGCCGAAAATCGCTCAAAACTCGCGCCGCCCCTGTTGCTGGGAATAGCCTATGCGGCCAGTATCGGTGGCTTGGGAACGCCGATCGGTACGCCTCCTAATCTGATTTTTATGCAAGTCTATGAGGAAACTACAGGCCAATCGATAAGCTTTACCCAGTGGATGCGTTGGGCCTTGCCTGTGGTGGTGCTGCTAGTGCCAGCCATGGCCCTGGTGCTCACACGCAACCTGCAAGGATCGCTGGCCTTGAAACTGCCCAATGTGGGGCCGTGGCAGCCGCAGGAGCGACGCGTCATATTAATTTTTGGGCTAACAGCCCTGGCCTGGATCACCCGTGGAGAGCCGTTTGGCGGCTGGCAAGCGTGGCTGAACTTACCCTCAGCCAACGATGCTTCTGTTGCCCTGCTGGCTGTGGTCCTGCTGTTTTTAGTACCAGACGGCCGAGGGAACCGCCTGCTGACTTGGGAACGGGCGACCACCATACCCTGGGGTGTGTTGTTATTATTTTCCGGGGGCATCTGCCTGGCGAAGGGGTTTGTCAGTTCCGGGATCAGTGACGTGATGGGTCAGGGGCTAGCGGCCATGATCAGTATGCCCGTTTATCTGCTGATGGTGACGATTTGTATTGCGGTGACGCTGATGACGGAAACTACTTCGAACACAGCCAGCACTGCGCTTCTCATGCCGATTCTTGCGGCCGCTGCTCTGGCCGCTAATCTGCCACCGGAACTCATTATGGTGCCGGCTGCGATGAGTGCCAGTTGTGCCTTCATGCTGCCGGTGGCGACTGGGCCTAATACAGTGGTGTTCAGCAGTGGCGCTGTATCGACTGCGCAAATGGCGCAGGAGGGCGCGTTGATCAACTTGATGGGGGCGGTGGTGATAAGCAGTGTGTGTTACATCCTGCTGACCTGACAACTCGCCCCCGCTTTCGCAAGTTACTACAGGAGGGTCATCATGGTCTCGGCGGAACTCGCGTCGATACCCGGGCCATCCTCTACGTTCAGGTGGCTTACAGTACCGTCCTCGACAATCATGGCGAAGCGTTGGCTTCGGGTTCCCATGCCAAAACCGCTACCGTCCAGTTCCAGGCCTAGCGCAGCAGTGAAGTCAGCGTTGCCATCGGCCAGCATCAGGATTTCGCTGGCATTCTGATCGTTGCCCCATGCACCCATCACAAAGGCGTCATTCACCGACATGCAGGCGATAGTGTCGACGCCTTGAGCCTTGATTTTGTCGGCGTTTACCACGTAGCCAGGCAGGTGTGTCAGACTACAGCCGGGAGTAAAAGCACCGGGCACTGCAAACAGCAGCACTTTCTTGCCCGAAAAAATGTCGCGGGTCGCAATATCCTGGGGGCCTTTGTCGCCCATGGTCTTGAGTGTGCACTCGGGTATTTTGTCGCCAGCTTGTATGGCCATGCTGTGCTCCTTGGTTGTGGTTGAGTAGAAAGTGAAAAGGAATGATAGCAGATGTCAGTTGAAAAACACTGCCCGCTCTGTCAATGCGACGATGTCGCGCACTACCATCAAGATGCGCGGCGCGATTATTTACGTTGTTGCAACTGTGCGCTCGTTTTTGTCCCTCCGGCGTTTCACCTGAGCAGGAAAGCTGAGCAGGCAGAGTACGATCTGCACCAAAATGCTGTAAATGATTTGGGATACCGGCAGTTTCTATCGCGGCTGGCTACCCCGCTGCTACAGCGTTTGCCGGATGCGGCGAGCGGATTGGATTTCGGCTGTGGCAATGCGCCTGCGCTCGCCGATATGCTGCGCCAAGCGGGCTGCGAAGTGGCGCTCTATGACACGTTTTATGCACCGGAGGAAAGTGTGCTCGACGCTCGCTATGATTTCATTTGCGCAACAGAGGTGGTGGAGCACTTGCATCAGCCCGGTCGAGAGCTGCAGCGTTTGTGGTCGATGTTGAAGCCGGAGGGTTGGCTGGGGGTGATGACAAAGCTGGTAAAAAGTCACGATGCGTTTGTCAGCTGGCACTACAAGAGAGACCCGACACACGTTTGTTTTTTTAGTGAGGACACCTGGGTCTGGTGGGCGCAGGAGTTCGGTGTGCGTCTGGAAAGAATCGGTGCCGATGTAATTATATTACAGCGCTGACGGTCTGGCCGGCAATAATGCTCGCAGGTGCTGGTGCCGATTTTTGCCGCGTTGCTCACCCGATCTTACGAGTCGGCGCTTTCCCCATCTGCCAGCATATTGAGGAAAATATTCTCGCAGTCGTGATAGAAGCGCAGTTCATCATCACCGAGATAGGGTGCGATCATTGTCAGTAGCTGCAGGACTCCTTGATGAATAGTGATTTGTGGCGCGCGGACGTCGTTGAGCAGTGCGTCGTAGTTCAGCCAGAAGGTCAGGTTTAGCGTCATGTTATCAGCCAGGCCAAGTAGCTGTTGGTCTTTGGCATTGATGACTTCCTGATCGAGAAGCGTGTGGCAAATGGCGTACAGTGCTGCACGCTTGAGTTGTATAAGCCGCTTGAATCGCCGGCGGATATCCGGGTAGCGTTCCAGAATGTTATCGAGGTTGTGATAGAGAAAACGGTATTGATACATTTCCTCCAAGACAACATACAAATAATACCAGTTGTCTTCTACGCTGCCTGCTTCGGTACTAAGAGGGGCTTGTATGGGTGCGCTCGAGGTATCGCTCAAGGCCCTTTCGTATTGCTGGAACAGCTCGGAAATGGGTTGGTCTTTGCCCTTGAAGTGGTAGTAAAGATTGCCTGGACTGATATCCAGTTCGTTAGCTATGTCGATAGTAGTGGTGTTGGCCTCGCCCTCCTCATTGAACAGGGCAAGGCTGGTATGCAGGATTCTGTCCCTTGTCTTCACAGATGTGGTGTATCAGGATTTACTGGGCTTTGTTAACTTCTTGCCCCGCACTTTACTGCGACTAGCTGGCGCTTTCTTCGCAGGAGTTTTTTTCTTTGCTGGCGTTTTCTTCGAGGCGGGTGTCGTGCGTGTTGATGCCGCTTTTTTCTTTGTGACCTTTTTGCGGGATGTCTTTGTGCCTTTGGCTGCAAGAACACCCTCATCTGCCAGCGCCCGGGTGAGTTGGTTTACTTTGCGCGTGAGTTGATCAACCTTTTTTTGAAGTTGCTCGATCTCCTCCATGCGCACTGGCCGCTGGTTGTGAAAATTATCCCGTACCCGGCCGATACGTTCTTCCACTGATTGCCTGGCGGCTACGGTACTTTCCCTCGCTTCCTCTTCAAGCGCGGCACCCGCCTTCACCAGATCGCGGAACATTTTGGGCGGTTCCATGGCTTTTTCTATGCGCCCCTGTGCTTCCTCGACGGCTTTACCATAGGCGCCTACCCCGGCCAGCCAGATATGCTTGGCGATATCGCCTGCCTTATTTTTGTCATCGCTCATATACTTGGTCGTCCCGCGCGGTATGTCAGTCACTCAGGTTATTCTCTTTCACCTATTAAAACAAAAAAATGCGGTAAAGAAACTGGCGATCATTACGAGGTGTGTGGACACCCGGCAGTTAAGTGACGGACAGGAGCAAGAAGTTGTGATGCCGGATCATGACGTTTGCCGCCAGGGCTAAACCTGATCTGGTATTGGCAGGCGTTAAATCCTGGACAAAAAAAGGGTCACGCGAAGTGACCCAAAAAAATCCCCGCAGGGCAGGGATGCGTTCCCCTGGATGGATATAGATCAGGCAGCAGATTTCAGTCCAACAGACTCTTTGAGTTCGCCGAATCGGGCGCGTGCCTTGTTCAGTTGCTGCTCAAGCTTCTTGCGGTCGGTCAGGCTGTCGAGCTTTGGAATATCCAGATCGTCCAACGCAACCTTGGCTTCTTTCTCTACCTTTTTACCGCGCTTGACCAGTTCCTTGTATGCCTTGTCGGCATTTTTCCGACGGGTTTCAACACGCTTTTGAAGGCCGTCCAAACGCTCTTGTACGCGGTCGTACGCTTTTCCGTAGAAACCGAGTCCTGCCAGGAAGACATCGCGACCGGTCTCCTGCGCGTTGTCGGCGAACGTCTTGCTGGCCTTCTTGGGCGCGGCGCGACGTGCAGCGGGCTTGCGCTTGGCTGCGGGCTTGCGCTTATTGGCGGGTTTGCTGGCGGCGCCAGTGGTTTTTTTCTGAGCCATGATAAATCTCCTTTTCATGCCTGTTTGGCACGTTTTCTATTGATCCGAGAGGACGATACGGCAAAAAATTAGAATAAACATACTAAATGGACGAACTTGGCTGATCCGCGCAGAATGGTGGCCCGCAGCGTCCTGGCGCCGCGGTGGAAATGTCGGCGGTCCGGCCAGGGTGGCGCTGCGTATATTGAAGTTGATTCCATGCTGGCTGGTGTAGACTAGCGATAGCGGGTAAGTAGTGGGGCAAATGGTGGGAAAATGGTTTTAAAAACAGCGGGTAAGGGTATTACAGCGGCGCTGGTCCTGGCGGTGGGCGCTGGCCTGTCGTACGGACTGCTGATAGGGAAACCGCAGCCCGAGCCCAGCCCGCCAAAGGACGTAATGGCACCCGTGGTGAGCGTGCGGGTGGTTAATCCGACGGTGCATGCGTTGTCCGTGGAGACACAGGGCACAGTGCGTCCCCTGCGGGAGATCAACCTGGTCAGCCAAGTAGGGGGCAGGGTTGAACAGGTCTCGCCCCGGTTCGCCGAAGGCGGTTTTTTTGCCGCAGGTGAAGCCCTGGTCAAGGTGGAGGACATCGACTACCAGTTTGTCATTGCCCGAGCGGAGTCTCAGGTAGCAGAAGCGCAGCAGCGTGTTGCTGAGGAAAAAGGGCGCGCCCTGCAAGCCGGGAGGGAGTGGCGTGACCTCGGCAGTGAGCAGGGCAATTCATTATTCCTGCGCAAACCTCAGGTCGCCGCCGCGGAAGCACTGTTGAAAGCCTCGGAGGCGGACCTTGAAGCAGCGCGACTCGACCTATCCCGCACCGCCATATCGGCGCCGTTTAACGGGCGGATCTCGGAAAAATATGTTGATATCGGTCAATTTGTTTCTCCTGGTACCGCGATTGCCAAGGTGTATGACACCGATGTTGTGCAGGTACGCCTTCCGTTGACCGACCGTCAGGTCGCGTTACTCGACCTGCCCCTGAATTACGACAACCAGGCTGTTAGTGAGATGACCCAGGCGGCCGTGGTACTGCGCAGCCGCTTTGCGGGCCAGGACTGGGAGTGGCAGGGGCATCTTGTGCGCACCGACGCCAGTATTGATGTCGATAGCCGGGTGGTTTACGCAGTGGCAGAGGTAGACAAGCCATTTGCGCGGACGGCGGGCAGCCAGCGACCGCCGCTGTCACCGGGCATGTTTGTTCACGCAACAATCAGTGGGCGTCCGCTGGCGAATGTCACTCAACTGCCACGCAACGCTCTGCGTTCCGGGGGCTGGGTGATGGTAGTCGATGAGCAACAGGTTGCTCGGCCGAGAGAGGTGGTGGTTCTGCAAAGCGATACCGAGCACGCCTGGGTACAGGGGCTTTCCAGTGGTGACAGGGTCATGGTCAGTGAGCCGCGGAATATTCTGGCGGGCACCAAGGTCACGGTGAAAATCGCCGAGCTGGCCAGTGGTGCGCTGTGATGCCTGGTCCGATTCGCTGGTTCGTCAACAATCCGATTGCCGCCAACTTGCTCATGGTGTTTTTGCTTATCGGCGGAGCACTGGCGATTCCCTCACTGGACAAACAGTTCTTCCCCGCGTTTGAGTTAAATACCGTCAGTGTGAGCTTGCCTTACCCTGGTGCTGGGCCCAGCGAAGTGGAGCAGCAGATTTGTATGCGCATTGAGGAGGCGATTCATGACCTCAATGGCGTCGAGGAGATTCGTTCCACTGCCAGGCAGGGAGTGGGAACCGTGCTGGTCGAGGCGGAGGGTGGGTATGACATACAGCGACTCAGCGCTGAGGTGAGGAGTCGGGTGGATGCGATCACCACGTTTCCGGCAGATGCGGAGCGGCCGGTAGTGACCGAATTAGCGCACCGTCACCAGATGGCGGTCGTCACGTTGGCAGGGGATCTCAGCGAGCGAGAACTTAAAGAGCTCGGTGAACAGTTGCGCGATGACCTATCGTCCCGTCCACATATATCTGTAGTGGAATTAAAGCAACCTCGCCCCTACGAGTTATCGGTTGAGGTCTCGGAATTCACTTTGCGTCGTTATGGACTCACCTTCGCGCAGGTGGTGGAAGCGATCAGGAATTCGTCCCTGAACCTGCCGGCGGGAGTCATAAAGGCCAATGACGGCGATATACAGTTGCAGACACGTGGCCAAGCCTACAATCGCCAGGATTTCGAGAATATTCCCTTGTTAAGTACTCGGGAAGGTACGCAATTAGTGCTGGGCGATGTTGCAGAGATAAGAGATGGTTTCGAGGATGTGGATGTGCGCAAGCGCTTCAACGACAAACCCTCCTACGACCTCCACATTTATGTGACATCAGATCCCAATACCCTCGCTACCAGTGAAATGACCCGCAGTTGGATCGAGGAGACGACCCCGCAGCTGCCGCCGGGTGTTGAGTTGGTGCTTTGGCAGGATACAGCTGAATTGTTCAAAGGTCGCGCCGATACCCTGGTCAAAAATGGGATTGGCGGTCTGGCACTTGTATTTCTTTTGCTCATGCTTTTCCTGCGGCCGCTGTTGGCAATGTGGGTCTGCGTTGGCATTGCGGTCGCGTTCATGGGCACCTTCTTTGCACTGCCCTACACCGGTGTCAGTCTGAATATGATTTCGCTGCTCGCCTTCCTGCTGATCCTCGGGATTGTGGTGGACGATGCGATTATTGTTGGCGAGTCGGTTTATGCTCACCAAAGTGCGGATGAACCCGGTCAGGAGGGTGCTATCCTCGGGACCCGGTCTGTATTGAAACCGGTGATGTATGCAGTGATATCGACGATGATTTTTGTGGCGCCCATGATGATATTACCGGGCAACATGGCGAGCGCGGGCGTGCCCATACCGGTAGTGATGATATTGGCGCTGACATTTTCACTGGTCGAGTGCATGTGGATATTGCCCGCGCACCTGGCCCACATGCGCCCTCTGCGCCCCAGCCGTTTCGCCCTGCTGCGGAGGCTGGAGGCCATACGGCTGAAATTCGCAGACGGGATGGTCCGGTTCGCGCGCACCCGGTATCGCCCTTTTCTGCAGCGTTGCCTCGAGGCAAACCTGCTGGTGGTTGCCGTTTTTCTCGTGGCTTTGATGTTAAGCATCGCTTTATGGGGCGGTGGCTGGATGAAAAAGGGTTTCTTCCCGGCGATTACCTCGGATTTCACCTTTGCGGAGCTTACGCTGCAGGAGGGCGGGGCGTTTCGTGAGACGCTGCGCGTTCTGGAGGTCGTTGAAACAGCGGCCGAGCAGGTCAAGTCAGAGTTTAACGAGGATCCTCGCTGGCCTGACGAGGAAGTGATCGGCCACATTGCTGCGCGCGGCAGCGCGAATGAGGTGGAGGTGGCGATTTATGTCCCCACGGATGCCGTGGACGTGAAAGAAGTTACCGATCGGTGGCGCGAGTTGATTGGCGACCCAGGCGCCGTGGAAGATTTCCACATGGACTACACCATTAACCAGCGTGGCAAGCCGATCACACTGGTGATGGCTTCACCCTCTCTGGAAGACCTGCGCGAGGTCTCTGATTACTTGCGCGAGGTGTTGGAGTCGCATGCCGGCGTTTACAATATCAATGACTCAACACAGTCACCCCGCGACGAGATAGAGTTGGGCATGAAGCCTGCTGCGGAGAATCTTTCGATCACGCTGTCAGACCTCGCGAGGCAGGTACGACAGGCATTCTACGGCGCTGAAGCTCAACGAATTCCCCGTATCAAGGAGGATGTAAAGGTTATGGTGCGCTATCCGGAGAGTGAGCGCGTCTCCGTAGATAATCTCAGCGAGATGCGGGTGCGAGCGCCATCTGGCGAGGAGGTGCCCTTTGATACCGTGGCGGAGGTCAGTTATCAGCCGGGCTACCTGACTATTGATCGCAAGGATCGCAAGCGTACGCTCCGGTTGACGGCAGATATCACCCCCGGTACATCAGACCCTCGTGTCGTCGTTAACGATATTGTGGCCAACCATTTGCCTGCTTTGCAGGAGCGCTTCCCGGGTTTGAGCATGGATCTGGATGGCGAGCTGCAGGAGGAGTCAGAGTTCCTGTCTGCACTGCTCACCTACATGGGGTTGTCCATGCTTATTGTGTATGCGTTGATGGCCATCCCTTTCCGCTCGTATTTCCAGCCTTTTCTGGTGCTGACTGCGGTGCCTTTCGGCATCATGGGGGCGATATTTGGTCACGCTATTTTTAACTGGCAGGTCAGTATGTTTTCCCTACTGGGGGTGATCGCTGCTGCGGGTGTCGTGGTGAATGACAATCTGGTACTGATCGATCGAATCAACCAGCTGCGCGACAAGGGGTTCGAGTTGGCTGAGGCGCTGTTACAGGGGGGGCAGGATCGCTTCCGCCCCATTGTTCTCACCTCTCTGACGACCTTTGTCGGTCTTATGCCTATCATGTCTGAAACCAGCGTGCAGGCGCAATTTCTGATCCCCATGGTGATCTCCCTGGCCTTCGGCGTGCTCTTTGCGACCGGGGTAACCTTGCTACTTGTGCCGTGCCTTTACCTGTTGGGCGAGCAGGTGTCACGGCGCATCATGCACGGCAAGGCCTCCTTGTCAGAGGAGCTCGATGGCGCCTAGCAAAGGCCGCTGAGGCTGACCTTTATTTCGTGGACAATAAAAAGCCCGCCTGACGCGGGCTCGTGTCGCGTACTTGCGATCAGACGGATTTTGGGCCGGCTTTGACGATGTTGTCAGACACGTCGAACTTGGTAATATTCTGCTCAAAAAGGGCTGCGAGTTTACGCGCCTGTTCATCGTAGGCTGCGGCTGAGTCCCACCCGGATCTTGGGTCCACGTACTCGGTGCCTACACCGGGGATCGCTTGCGGGAAGTTCAGGTTGAGTACCTCCAGATGCTCGGTATTGGCGTTCAGTAGCTCGCCACTCTGGCAAGCATTGACCACGGCACGAGTTACGGGGATGGGGAAGCGTGAGCCGCCACCGCCCGGAGCGCCGGAGCCACCTGTCCAACCGGTGTTCACGAGGTAAACCTGACTCTCAAAATCTTCTATGCGCTTCATCAATAGCTCGGCGTAGTCGCCGGCCGGCCGCGGCATGAACGGCGCACCGAAGCAGGTGGAGAAGGTCGGGTGGATGCCGGCCTCCGCGCCCAGTTCTGTAGAGCCAACGCGGGCAGTGTAGCCGCTGAGGAAGTGGAATGCGGCTGCTTCCTTGGACAATATGGAGACCGGAGGCAGAACACCTGAGACATCACAGGTCAGGAAGATGACGCATTTGGGCTCGCCACCAGAATTAGTCTCGGTGCACTTTTCCACATGTTCCAGTGGATAGCAGCAACGGCCGTTCTCAGTGAGGCTGGTGTCACAGTAGTCAGCGTGGCGGGCATCGTCGACGACCACATTCTCGATGATCGCGCCGAAGCGGATGGCGTCCCAGATAACAGGCTCATTCTTCTGGCTGAGATCAATCGTTTTGGCATAGCAGCCGCCTTCGAGATTGAACACGGAGCCCTTGGCCCAGCCGTGCTCGTCGTCGCCGATCAGATAGCGGGATTGGTCGGCAGAGAGTGTCGTTTTACCCGTGCCGGAGAGGCCGAAGAAAAGGGTGGTGTCGCCGGCTTCACCCACGTTGGCACTGCAGTGCATGGGCATAACATCTTTCTCCGGCAGCAGAAAGTTCTGCACGGAGAACATGGCTTTCTTCATTTCGCCCGCGTAGCGCATTCCTGCAAGCAGAACCTTGCGCTGTGCGAAATTGATAATGACCACGCCATCAGAGTTAGTGGCGTCTCTGTCCGGGGCGCATTCGAAGCTGGCAACATTGAGAATATTCCACTCCGGCTTTCGCGCGCTGTTGTAGGTGTCGGGGCGGATGAACATATTACGACCAAACAACCCTTGCCAGGCGGTCTCGGTGGTTACCTTGACCGGCAAGTAATGATCGATGTGTTCGCCTACGTGAAGGTGAGATACGAAGCGGTCGCGCGCGCCAAGATAAGACTCTACCCTGTCCCAAAGGGCATCGAACTTGTCAGCGTCGAAGGGTCTGTTCACGCTGCCCCAGTCGATGCTGTCCTCGGTGCTGGGCTCCTTGACCACAAAGCGGTCAGCGGGAGAGCGCCCGGTGCGCTGACCCGTGGTCACCAGCAGCGCGCCGGTATCGGATAATACGCCTTCGCCGCGGTTTAGAGATTCTTCGATCAGTTTCGAGGGCGCCAGATCGGTGTATTCCTGGGTGGACTGAATATCTGCGGTCATGGGTTTTCCTGTGATAATAATGCGCTAGCCCGCGGGGCGTTTCGCGCGACGACGTGCCTGAGTCTCAAGGGGGCGTAATTATGTCAGAATCGCCCCGCCAAGAAAAATATATCGGCCATAAAACCGGCGAATACCCCGTATCTCACCCCTTCAATGCAATGTTTTGGTCTCATCTAAGCCCAAAACGCCGGTCAGATCCGCGCGCTCGAAGTGGTACTGGGTGTTGCAGAATTCGCAATCCATCGTGATGCGGCCCATCTCCTGTAGCATCTCATTGAGTTCCGCTGGATTCAGGGTCGACAGGGCACTGTGGGTGCGCTCGCGGCTGCAGGAGCACTGGAACCGCACCTCGTGTGCATCGAATAAACGTACCGGATCCTCCCGATAGAGGCGTCCGAGCAGTGTCGTTGAGTCCAATGTGAGTATCTCTTCATCCCGCAGGGTGTCGGTGAGCGTTAAGACATGCTCCCATTGATCTATTCGTTGGCCGGGCTCGGGGACGCGCTGGGACGGTAATTGCTGCAGGAGCATGCCGCCGGCCCGTTGTCCGTCCGCAGCGAGCCAGATGCGGCTTCCCAGTTGTTCCGATTGGCGAAAATAGGCGTCGAGATTGTGGGCCACTGAGCCCTCCTGTAGCGCCACAATCCCCTGATAGCGCTGTCCTTTCAGCGGTTCCACGGTTATGGCCAGTTGCCCGTTGCTGAGCAGTTCCTCGTTGCTGCTGGCGGTGGCCTGCTCTGAGCCGCGGGCGATGCCGCGAATATGCAGCTGGTGGTTGCTCTCGGCCATCAACAGGGGAAGTTGTCCGTCAGAGCGAGCCTGTAAGGTCAAGCGCCCCTCGAATTTGAGGTTGTTGCTCAACAGCACAGCTGCGGCGAGAAACTCCCCCATGAGCCTGGCAACGCCCGGTGCGTATTGATGGATGGCGAGGATGTCCCCGTAGGCGTCGTCCAGCAGGACTTTTTCGCCGCGGATATCGGCTTCCTCAAACAGGAATCGCTGAGAATAGTCGCGAAGGGTGTCAGTCATGGCAATTACCGTCAAAAATACAGGTGATTAGGGTGGCCGGAGGGTGCCTTAAGCGGCAAGAGTAGACGCAGTTTGCGCTTCCGGCACAGAGTCTTGATAGCAAATTATGCCTGCTTTTGTAAGAGCGATGCGAGCGCTCAGATGCTTACGCGCCCGTTTTAGTGACTGGCCAAAGACAATATCGCAACGGGTGTTTGAAAGACGTCTATCTGCTTAGACGCTGGTGGGGCCTGCAATCGCTGGCCGGTGGTGATTTCTCCATCAGGATCGAGTCCACCCGCAGCGCCCGGCCGAACGCGGATTTGGGATGTAAGCCGTGTCGGAGATTATCTAACTTCTCATGGCGACCACGCGATTCATTTTGGACTGACGGGTCGGCAGTGACACAGCCTCCTCTTGATGTGGGCCCGTCAACCGGCTGCATGAACCGAATTCGCTGTAGTGGCGTAAGTTCCAATGAGGTATACACCGAGGAAATGCGTGGTGTGCACTGCCTATCTGGAACAACGAGGCGGGAAAGACAATGTTGGAAACGCGGCGCTTAACAGATTGGATTGTTCACCGTCAGGGGGCGGCCGTGCGCGTGCCCGCTGATACAGGGGAAGTTAGGCAACCGGATCCCTCTCGCCAATCCGGGGGAAGCACCCGGCGCTCGAGCGGAGACGACCTGCCGAAGGAACTTCGCACGAGAAAAAACCGCCAACCACCCTATCTCGACCTATGGCTGCCCTGAGGGCGCCGTTCCGGCAGTTTATTATTTGAAGCCAGCGACGGGAAAATCCTGATTTTCAGCGATATCGCAGGGGATAGTAGTTACAGTACGGTTCGACCTTCAGCACTTTTCCTTTCGGAGAACCGTCAATATGAAATTCAGTTATCAAGTGGGCATGTGCGAGCCCAACCATTATTTGCCTCTGGCGATTGCGGCCGAGGAAGCAGGCTTCGATGGAATTACCATACCCGATAGCATTTGTTATCCCGAGGAAGCCAGCTCCAAATACCCCTACAACGAAGACGGCAGTCGCGAATTTTTGGAAAGCGTTCCCTTTGTCGAGAGCTTGATCGCGGTCACTGCGATGGCGGCAGTAACCAGCAAAATCCGTTTCGCGACCTTTGTCTACAAGCTGGCGGTGCGACAAGCACCCGTGGTGGCGAAACAGGTTCAGGGCATTCAGTCATTGTTCGGTAATCGCTTTGACTTCGGTATCG
>JAAENL010000367.1 GCA_024224435.1 Halieaceae bacterium | reverse complement strand
GGGCGTTGGGCAGAAATCACCGGCAACAGCGTGGAACGTGACCATCTGTGGCGCTATTTAAACGGCAGCAAGGAGGAATTCAAGGAGGACTTCTTTGATTCTCTACCCCAGCGCGACCGCGATCTGGTCACAGGCTTTGCCGCCGGGATGAACCGCTACCTGGATGAAACCGGTATCGACAACCTGCCCGACGGCGAGAACGGCTGTCGCGGCGAACCCTGGGTCTACAGCTTCGATCAACTGGACCTCATGATGTACCTGCGCAAGATCGCCCTACAGGCCAGTACCGATCAGGGCATTGTGCGCGATGCCATTCTCTCGGTACAGGGGCCACCTTCGCAGCAGGTAGCGTCGGCGAATTTGCAGTCACTCAGCACCAGCCTTTACGATAATCTCAGGGTGCTGGGGGAAAACATTCGGCCCTCCGAGGTCGGCAGCAACGCCATCGCCCTGGGCGGCGACGCCACCCAATCCGGCAGCGGCATGTTGCTGGGCAACCCACATCAACCCTGGAACGGCTCTGGTCGCTGGTATGAGGCACACCTGACCATTCCCGGTGAGTACGATGCAGCGGGTGCTTCACTGCAGGGTCTGCCCTGGATGGGCATTGGCTTTACCCGTGATCTGGCCTGGACACACACCGTCGACTATGCCACGCGTTTCACGCTATACGAAGTGACACTGAACCCCGATAACCCCATGCAGTACGACTACGACGGCGAGTGGCGCGACATTGACGCAACCACCGTATCGGCGCAGCAACTGCAGGAGGACGGCTCACTGACCACCGTGGAGCGCACCTTTTATAGCACCCAATACGGCCTGGTACTGGATCTCGGCGGCGTGGACCCCGCCATTGGGGGCTGGCCAACGGCCGCGGGCACCCTGATCACCATGCGCGACGCCAACCTCGATACCGGACTGCGCTCCCTGACCCAGTGGGTCGAAAAAGCACAAGCCAGCGATATGGAGGGCTACCGTTATGCCCTGCGCCATATCGGCAACCCGGTGTTTCACGAGTTCGCGGCCGATCGTCATGGCGATATGTACTACGGCCAAATCAGTGCGGTACCACACGTGACCCAGGCCCAGCTCGATGACTGCCAGAACGGCATCATGGGTATTGTCTCTAGCCTCTCAACCAACGCCTTCACCGGGCTGGACGGCAGTCGCTCTGAATGCGAATGGGGGGAAGATGCAGACTCTCCTGCCGAGACCAATGTCTATGGCTTGGAGGCGCACCCTCAAATCCTCGGCCGCGGCGCAGCCGGCAACAGCAATAACAGCTATTGGCTGAGCGACGCGACGAGGCCGCTGGAAGGATTCCCGGTCGTTTTCGGCTGGATGGGCCATGAGGGCAATCAACAGTTTATGCGCACGCGGATCACGCATATCATGATCGCCGACCGCCTTGCGGGCACCGACAGCCTCAGCGATGCACCACTGTTTACTCTGGAAACCCTGAAAACCGTGATGTACTCAAACCGGGTTCACGCAGCGGAAATTACACTCGACGATGTACTACAGATTTGCAGCGAATTCCTGACGGCAGAAATTGCCGACCGCAATCCTACCGCCGACGAGGCGCTGACCGACACCTGTAACGTGCTCGAAACCTGGGACCGTTTAGCCGATGTCGAGAGTCGCGGTACGCAGGTGTTCGTTGAGTTCTGGGGCGGTATTCGCGGCGAGTTGGGAAGCCAGTTTCAAAACGTGGTTATCGGGGATGAATTCTGGGCCGTCGATTATGATCCGACAGACCCGATCGGCACTCCCCGCGGTATCGACACTGCAGTGGAGGCCAACCGCGATCTCGTCATCGCTATGCTGCTGCGCGCGCACCAGCGACTCACTGACGCCGGCGTGGCACTGGATGCGCCCTGGGGCGAAACCCAGTTTCTCGAACGCAATGAAGAAGATGTCGCTATTCACGGCGGCCTGGGGCAGGCAGGCATTTTCGGCGCTATCAGTTCAGGTCTCGGCGAGGGCGGCTATCGCAACCCGGGCTCGGGCAACTCCTATATTCAGGCGGTGACCTGGGATGGCAGCGACTGTCCGATTGCCGACACGATGTTGGTTCATTCTCAAAGCGTACAACCCACGTCCCCGCACTACGCCGACCAGACTCGACTGTATGCGAAAAAGGAGTGGGTGCGTTTCCCCTTCTGTGAAGAGGAAATTCAAGCCGCGCAGATAGGCGAGACGCTGGTGCTGGAAAGCGAAGTCCGTTAGCGGGCGCGTTTTGCTTATACCCGGATCGCACTGTTAAACGCGCCCGTACCCTTGACGGTGACGAATACCCTTTTCGTCACCGTCACCACCTGTATGTGCACACCCCACCGATTGGTCAATCACGGAACGCTATAGAAGACCTCGCCTTATCAGACAACTCATCAGCGTCTGCGCGCCCGACCCGCTTTCCTGTGCCCTAAGGCTGCGTATTAGCGAAGAAGATAGTCGACCAGCCTATACTCGAGCGGCCTGCAACACACGGCGCAGACAGCGCGCGGTTTCATGCATTAAGGACAACGTAGCCGTGATGCGCTTTCCCCAGTAGCTCTTCCCCTAGCCTATCTAGTCAACAGAAGAAATCAGACATTAATGTTCATCACCTGTGTATGCTATCTTCCCCTTGTCAGCACGAAATAGCGCGCTCCCTCTGGTGTCTGCAGAGAGTAGAGCTCGCGGGTTTTAGGTAGCGCATCGTCTGTAAGGCGAAGAAACAGGTCATCGAAAAATTCAGGCGTCTCCAAACTGAAGTTGTGGAAATTACGCGTTCGGTTTACGGGGGTTACATCAACCAGCACCAGGCCATCATCCCCCGCCGCCAGCAACCCGGCAATATTCTCCGACTGGCGCAACTGACCAGGGTTTCCCGGATTCAGTGTGCTCTCGCCAAGACGTTGTCCTCGATTCAGCAGGCGGCTCACCAGCAGAGCGCGGTCATTGGAGGACACATAAACGGTGACATTTTCTGCCAGCCCCGTGATTTCCTTTTTAAACTGGCTATTAAATTCAGCATGATCAACGTCAGGGGCCGTTAGTACTACGTTCTCTATTTCGGTTTGAGCATCGGCAAAGGCAGGATCTTTATCCAAAACGTGAAAGGCATCAACAACGACCTGTCCACCCATACTGTTTGCCACCATCCAAAGACGTTCAGGGCGCACTTCCTCTACGATAAGTCTGAGTAATGCCGCCAGGTCTGGACCGGATGCCTGAGCTGCTGCTCGTGCTCTGCGATACCCGGACAGAGACGCCCCCTGGTCGCCCGGCCAGTCGAATACCAAAACAGGCGTGTTAATATCCAGCACGTGTGCCAAAAACGCCGTCTTCCGCATAGCCGATGGAAATGCTTCTCTGAAACCATGAATGACCAGAAGCAACGAGCGATTCGGCGATTGCTCCACTTGCTCACGCAATTGCTTCGCAAAAGCGCTACGCTGCAGAACATCCACCGCCTGCAAACGGATCTCTTCATTCAGGAACCAATCACTGGCATCCAGAATCATGCCCAGCCCAAGGCTCGGCTCAATGCGCGTATCAAATGTTCCAAAATTCAGTTCAGAGTGTCGCGTAGAGTCGAATCGCTCGGCCAACGCACCGTTTAAATTCGCCGGAGTTCGGTTATTCGCATAAAAAAAGCGGAAATTGCCCTGCTCGGCCAACTGGGGGACGGTCATGCGCCGGAACGCGAAGGCTTCGGCTTGGGCGAGAATAATCTGCGTTCCGATAAAATACCCATAGACAGCCATCCCGGCGAGAACCAACAGCAATAGCCCGAGCGACCACTGCATTTTTTGTCCGAGTCTTGTCATGGAAACCACATTGAACATACATGAGTGGAGGAATAAGAACCCACGTCATTGATCAAAGCCCACCCACCAAAATCGATAACGAAAATAGAGATCAGTGATGTGTCTCGATCACAATAGATTCCAGATGCGAGCTCTGCTTGAACTCTAAGAGAAGTGTAGACTATTTTTTGTTATCAGGTGCGATCTTGTATGAGAGACGCTATTTCGTTTGTACCTGCAGCGTTGACCTGACTCCGATTTGAGTACAAAGACGCTGCTGCATTACCCCCTCGCACGTTGAGAGCTGCTTTATCTATGCAGCCTCATGGCTTGGGAGCGGCTCATCCAGCACTCCAGCCTCCAGGAAATCGCGTTTTACCGCGTAATACTTTTCTGGCGAAGCAAATCCCAACTCTTCACGCACAGCAGCCAATGGCTCGTGCAATCGGTCTTCCCATCGTGTCAGTAGCATCCAATCAGCTGACTGCCCGATCTGCCGACCCTCGCTGATTAAGGCAGAAATATCAACCTCCGGGTGGTCCTTCTTGAATTTCTGGCGTCCCATAAAAATAATAAAGTCGATCCCTCGACCGGGCGTCTGTGTCGTCATGAATGAAAGCAAACTCAATTCGCCGATGGGGTCACGTCCATAGCCCGTCATTACGTGCTGCAGGTCGTGGATATCCCTCAGTCGGTCTCCTAACCAACGCATATCCGGGTCAATATCTTCAACGAAAGGCGCCTCTTCGCTTGACGCGATAAGACCGTCCGCGGATAACCCCTCAGCGTGCACAAAGTCGTAATAAGCGCGGCCAACGCTGCCTTCAGGCATTACTCGCAGGCCCTCCCGATCATTCAGCGCTGGCACAATCGCCGGCTTGTCGCGTAACAGCGTCTTACCCTGCTCGCAGGCCAGCAAGCGCCGGTGTGCGCGCCCCAATGAGTCACCCCTTAGTGCTTCCAGTACTTTGAACACCTGCCCGGTATCGTCTGGATCCCTGAG
>JAAENL010000366.1 GCA_024224435.1 Halieaceae bacterium | reverse complement strand
TTCATAATGTATTGTATGAGGAGTATCTCAAGGATCACCCCGCCCCGGAGGACTGTGAATACTATATGTGTGGTCCGCCTATGATGAATTCGGCGGTTATTCAGATGCTGACCGATCTGGGTGTTGAGCCCGACAATATTATGCTTGATGACTTCGGTGGCTAGGCGGAGTGTGCATAATGCGACGGCGAGCCACTTGAGAAAGTGGCTTTTTTGTTTGTGCGTGGCCCTTCTGCTCGCGGCATGTGAGGTTGGTGAGGCGCCTCTCAAGCTGGCCGGCCAGACCATGGGAACGACCTGGCATGTTACTTTAATAGCGCCGGGCGCGGTTGCCGTCGATGATATCGAGTCGAACATTGAGGGCATTCTTGCCCGAGTCAACGCTGAAATGTCGACCTACCAGCCAGATTCCCAGATTCTTCGTTTTAACCAGCAATCGCCCGATGTGTGGTTTCCGGTCTCTGGCGACTTCCTCCGAGTATTGGAGACCGCGCTCGATGTGGGTGCGCGTAGTGGCTATGCCTACGATGTGACCGTGGCGCCTTTGGTGGATATCTGGGGTTTCGGGCCGGCTGATGCTTTGGTCATGCCTCCGTCGGAGGAGGCAATCGAGTCTGCGCGGGATCGCGTCGGTCAAGGCCGTTTGCAACTGGATGCGGAGCGCGGCCGGATTATGCAACGCGAAGCGGTGTCATTGGATTTTTCGTCTCTGGCCAAGGGATTTGCAGTGGATCGTATTGCAGAAATGCTGCAGCAGCGGGGTATCGACCGATTTATGGTCGAGGTGGGCGGTGAGATCAGGCTGTCTGGCCTCAGCGCTAGAGGGGATCTCTGGCGAATCGCTATTGAGCGTCCGGATGCTAGCACGCGGTCCGTGGTTCAGCCGATTAGCCTCACGGACGTGGCGATTGCCACCTCCGGTGATTACCGCAATTTTTTCCAGCTCGACGGGCAACGCTATTCTCACATGATTGATCCGCGAACCGGGTGGCCAGTGGCCCACGACCTGGTGTCTGTTACTGTTGTTCACCCGAGCTGTATGGTGGCCGACGCTTGGGCGACCGCACTGGCGGTTATCGGTGCTGACAGGGCTATGGTGCTGGCACAGGAACAGGCATTGGCGGTATATTTCATACGCAGGGTGGGCGACGAGCTCATACACACCCATACTCCCCTGTTTTCCGTTTACCTCGAAGACACCGACAATACAGGGCAGCAGGCTGGCATATGACACTTTTTCTAATTTCGGTATTGGTGATGTGCCTGGTGGTCGCGGCGATGGCGGTGGGCGTGATTGCCGGAAGGCCGCCTATAAAAGGGTCTTGCGGAGGCATGGGTGCATTGGGAGTTGATGCCGCTTGTGACCTGTGCGGCGGCGATCCGCGACGTTGCGACGAAGAGACCCGCGAAGGGGAAGTCGGCAAGCGTAATCCGGGGCGTTTTTACCCGGCAGATCAGTGACGCGAGGCGACTCTTCTTTGAGTCTCAGTCGTCATGCTATCTCCAACTACGCACCCTATATTGGGGCCCGGTACAGTTTCAGTCGCCAGCGCAATCGCTTTACGTCAGTTATTGCGACCGTCTCCATGCTGGGAATGGTGCTCGGTGTAGCGAGCCTCATTGTTGTGCTGTCGATCATGAACGGCTTTTCCGGGGAGCTACGCGCGAGAATCTTGTCATTGGTTCCCCATGGCTATGTAGAGAGCCGCGACAATACGATTGGCGACTGGCAGGCGCTGAGTTCTCGCATCGAGTCGCAACCCGGGATATTGGCGGTCGCGCCGTACATCACCGAAAAGGTTATCCTGGTTAGCGGCGGTCAGCTGCGCGGTGCGGTGTTGACAGGCATCGATCCTGTTTTACAGGGCGCCGTTTCACGCCTGGCGGATTCAATCGTAGCGGGGAGTCTGGATAGCCTGAAAGAAGACAATTTCGATGTCGTGTTGGGTGTATCACTTGCCAACTTGCTGGGGGTATCGCCCGGTGATCATGTCAACGTTACCGTGCCGCGTCTAACGGTGACGCCCTTGGGTTTATTCCCACGCAGCAAACGATTGCGCGTGGTGGGCCTCTTTGAAATTGGCGCGCAACAGGATGCCTATCAGGCCTATGTTTCCCTTAGAACCGGCCGCATCTTGCTTGGAGGTGACAAAGGGGTGCAGGGGCTTCAGGTCGCAACAGAGGGCTTGTTTCAGGCGCCCGACATCATGCGAGCATTGGACAAGTTTCTCGAAGAGCAATACGTCATCCAGGATTGGAGTCAAACCCAGGGCTCCCTTTTTAATGCAGTCAAAATGGAAAAAATGATGGTGAGCCTGTTGTTGCTCAGTGTGGTGGCGGTTGCGGCATTCAATATTGTGTCGACACTGGTCATGTCGGTGACCGAAAAGCGCCGAGATATTGCCGTGCTTCGTACCATGGGTGCGAGAGCTACAGGGGTAATGGCTATTTTCGTTGCCCACGGACTGGCCCTCGCTTGCGTAGGCATAGCCGTGGGAGTGATGATAGGTGTTCTGTTGTCCAGTAATATCGCTGCTATTATCGCCGGCATCGAGGCCATGCTGGGCGTAAAATTATTTGATCCTACCGTCTACTTCATTAGTGAGCTGCCCGCGCAATTGCAATGGTTCGATGTTGCTGTCGTATCGCTGGCTTCACTCGTCCTGAGTCTCGTAGCTACGCTCTATCCAGCGTGGCGCGCGTCGCAGATATCTCCGGCAGAGGTGCTTCGCTATGAATGACGTCGTTCTGCATTGCAGTAAGTTGTCTCGTGTCTACCAGGACGGGGACAAGTCCGTGGCCGTGCTGCGTTGTGTCGACCTAAGTTTGCTGGCCGGCGAAAAAGTCGCCATTGTTGGTGCGTCAGGCTCTGGAAAATCAACCTTGTTGAACCTGCTTGCGGGTCTGGACGAACCCAGTGACGGCAGCGTTGTAATGGCCGGCGAGGAGCTGTCATCACTGAACGAGGCAGCGCGTTGCGAATTGCGTAATAAGCGTTTGGGATTTGTTTACCAGTTCCATCATTTACTTCCGGAGTTTGATGCCCGTGAAAACGTTTCGATGCCGCTACTAATCGCCGGCGTCTCAAGACGAGAAGCATATTCTCAGGCAGATGCAATGCTCGCGAGGGTAGGCATGAATCACCGGTTGACGCATCGGCCCTCACAACTTTCGGGCGGTGAAAGACAGCGTGTTGCTATAGCACGGGCACTGGTTGCGAGGCCGGCTTGCGTGTTAATGGATGAACCCACGGGTAATCTGGACCCCGCTTCTGCTGATCAGGTACTCGCGCTGATTGATGATCTCGGTCAGGAGCAAGCTTCTTTCGTTGTGGTGACGCACGACCCCGCTATAGCGGCGCGCATGCACCGAACGCTTGAACTACAAAACGGCGAACTACTGGAGTCTCAGTGAGCTGGTTCCAGCGCCTCCGTGTCGCCATGCGTTATACATTCGCACTGGGTCGGGGCCACCTGTCTGCGTTTTTGTCCACGCTTTCAATGCTGGGTCTGGTGCTGGCTATTGCCCTGTTGATCATCGTCCT
>JAAENL010000365.1 GCA_024224435.1 Halieaceae bacterium | reverse complement strand
TACATCAAGGTTAGGACATTTTCAAAGCAGATGGCGGAATACAAATCAAAGCAGATGGCGGAATACAAAAAGACCGCGAGGGACAAAGCTGTTGGCGAAAGCCCCTCTTTAAACCTATAGCCAGAGGCTTTTATTTCACTGAATTAATCCCAACAACAGGAGCGACACGTTTCTTAAGGCGCAATGAGAATCGCAATAGTAGCCGCTTTAGCCTTTGCCTTTCTCAAGGTGCCCATAGCGGTGTTTGTTGAGGGCGGCCTCATCTTCTTGGCAAGTTATGGACGTCGAAATTGGGATTGGCTCAACAGCTTCAATGAGAGTGGTTTTGCCCTTCAAGTAATCTGCGTTTTCTTGATCACCTTGGGCCTTCGGACACACTACAGGCTGGAGGTCGCCTCAAAACACCTCGCAGCCCTCCGGGAGATCAGGGCCCGGGAGTAATCGGGCGCTGAGCCTTAATTCACCGCCTAGCTCTCGCCCTGCTTCCTGCACCTTTGCAGGCTGTGGGGTGCCTGTACCCTTAACCCGTGCCCCCCACCCTGCCTCCTGCACCTTGCAGGCTAACCCGTGCCCGCACCCTGCTTCCTGCACCTTGCACCCCCAACCAGTAGCACCGCACCCTGCTTCCTGCACCTTTGCAGGCTGTGCTGTGCACCGCACCCTGCTTGCTGCTCCCTGCACCGTGATGGGGTGCACCCCTGCCTACTATTCAGCGAGGGCCAGGATCAGGGTCAGGCCCGCACGTCTCGTCAAACAGGGGTCGTGTAACAGGAATCAGATCAGGGACCGAGGGTGCTGGCAGCACCGGGTCGCGTGATTCCAGGAGCAGTAACGGGAGGCAGCGCCATCGGATAGTCCAGGTCGAACCTGCTGGATGGACCATTTTTGAATTTGTCGAGTGCGGGGTTGTAGGTGTGGATGCTGATCTTGTTCGCCTCCGGCTTGAAGACCATGTAACGCAGCCATGATTCTCCCCCGTTATTCAGGTGCTGATAGTCGCACAAGATCTGGTGGACCTGGTTGCCGTGATCTCCGGCGTCTGTGCGAACGGCCTCTCCAGCGTGGTGACCGCAGAGAACCATGAAGATGTTCTTGTGCTTCTTGACGAACTTTTGCCACGTCTGCTCGCCGGTGTTGCCTTTGGCCGACATTCCTCCGGTGTTTCTCGACTTGCCCTTGTTCATATAGGCATGCGTCAGGACAATGACACGGTGGTCAGGGTGCTCCGAGACGGTTTTATTTGCCCAACCCAGAACCTCATCGCGCGGTTTGCATTCAAGAGCAACGATAAGGAAACTCATCCCTGCTACCTCGAAGTGGTACCAGGAATTGTCATGTCGATCTGGATCGAAGGTGCCGCCAAACTCGTGCCGTTTTGCGAATTTTTCGCGAGGAAAGTATGTGTTGAAATGCGTGGTCCGGTTGACGCCGATATTTCCGCCATACTTATTGTCCGCCTTCTCAAAACCCATGTCATGGTTTCCCAGGCACATGCAGTAGGGCACTTTCCCGTCTAATACAGACATCGCTTCTTTGGCGATGGCCCATTCCTCAGGGGCGTCGGCCTGCACGATATCACCTTCGTGGACGAGAAACTTGATATTGAGTCGCTGCTGATTGTCACGCACCCATTCCGTTTGTTTGAAGAAGTAACGCCGCAAGTCTCCATTGCCCCACTTCGCCGATAACTTGAGCCGACAGT
>JAAENL010000364.1 GCA_024224435.1 Halieaceae bacterium | reverse complement strand
CAAGGCGGTGCGCCAAGCCCCGGAAGAGATCGCCACGGCGCTGGCGGCACGGGGGTTTATATTTGATGTTGAGCTGTTCAGGTCTCTGGATGCGAAGCGCAAGAAAGCCGATATGGAAAGTCAGAGCCTGGCCGCAGAGCGAAAAAGGACATCCAAGCAAATCGGTGCTCTGGTGGGGCAGGGCATGAATGTTGATGACGCTAAGGCACAGGTCAACGAAACACTGCAGAATATAGCTTCGCAACTCGATGAACAGACCGCTCGGGCTAAAGCAATTCAGGCTGAGCTGGATGAACTCTTGCTCGCCACGCCCAATCTGCCTGCGAAGGAAGTTCCACCCGGGAGCAGTGAAGAAGATAACCACGAGGTTCTGCGTTGGTCCGAGCCGCCAGTATTTGAATTTGAACCAAGGGACCATGTGGCGCTGGGTGAATCTTTGAGCCTGCTCGACAGTGAAACCGCTGGCAAGATCACGGGTTCTCGCTTTACCGTCTTGTATGGACCATTGGCTAGGCTTCACAGAGCGCTGATACAGTTTATGTTAGATGTTCAAACCGGTCAGCATGGCTACGAAGAAGTCTACGTACCTTACATAGTGAATCGACAATCGCTGGAGGGCACTGGTCAGTTGCCCAAGTTTGAGGAAGATTTATTCAAGCTTCGTACGGATCAAGACCTCTATCTGATACCGACGGCGGAGGTACCGGTAACTAACATCGCTCGCGACCGCATTTTCGAGGACGCAGAACTGGGCGAGCTCGGTGTTCGCTACGCCTGTCATACGCCCTGTTTTCGCAGTGAGGCGGGCAGTTATGGTAGGGATACCCGGGGTATGATTAGACAACACCAATTTGAAAAGGTCGAATTGGTGCAAATGGTGCGCCCGAATGAATCAGAGCGCGCGCTGGAGGAGCTGACAGGCCATGCCGAAATTATTCTACAGATGCTTGAGTTACCTTATCGCAAGGTGATCCTGTGCGCCGGCGACCTTGGCTTCTCTGCGCAGAAAACGTACGACCTGGAGGTCTGGTTACCTGCGCAGAAAGCCTATCGGGAAATATCCTCATGCAGCCTTTTTGGCGACTATCAGGCACGACGTATGCGGGCACGGTGGCGCAATCCGGCAACGGGTAAACCGGAACTGCTGCATACCTTGAACGGTTCAGGGCTAGCCGTAGGGCGGACACTCGTTGCGCTACTGGAAAACGGCCAGCGACAGGACGGTAGCGTTAACATTCCCGAGGCGCTGCACCCCTACATGGGCGGCGTCAGCGAGATCAGGGCCTAAAGCTTTGGAGTATCTTCCAGTCTGCCTGAAACTCACCGACGCGCCGGTGCTGCTCGTGGGAGCGGGATCGATAGCAACGCGCAAGGCAAGGCTGTTACTGCGGGCGGGTGCCAGGCTGACGGTGGTTGCACCCGACATCACTCAGGAGCTTGAATCCCTGCTTGAGCAAAATGGGGGTACGTGGTGCGAGACAGAGTATCGGGAGTCGCATCTGCAGGGTAATCAACTCGTGGTGGCGGCGACGCCGGACAAGCGCGTCAACGAGCGGGTGTATCTTCATGCTTGCGCGCGGGCTATTCAGGTTAATGTGGTCGATGCTCCTCAGCTGTGTACCTTTATTTTTCCCTCGATAGTCGATCGTGATCCCCTTGTCGTAGCGATTACCAGCAGTGGACGTAGCCCCGTCCTGGCACGAATACTGAGGCGCAAAATCGAGGCCTTACTGCCCGCTGCCTATGGTGATCTCGCCCGCTTCGCCGGAACTTTTCGCGAAAATGTAAAAGCGAAGTTGCCGGTAGACAGCGCCCGCCGTCTGTTTTGGGAGAAAATTCTTGAAGGTTCGGTAGCAGAGCAGGTATTTGCCGGACGCCTGCAAGACGCAGAAACCCAACTACTGGAAAATCTGGAGGGAGTGGGGAGATGTTCGGGCGAAGTCTATCTGGTGGGTGCGGGGCCTGGAGACCCGGATCTTTTGACCTTCAAGGCAGCTCGTTTACTGCAATGTGCGGACGTCGTTCTTTATGACAGACTGGTTTCGCAGGAGGTAGTTGACATCGCCCGCAGGGATGCCGACAGGATTTACGTGGGTAAACGCAGGGCGGACCACAGCGTAGCGCAGCAGGACATCAACCAGTTACTTGTGGATCTCGCTATGGAGGGCAAGCGTGTTGTGCGCTTAAAAGGAGGCGATCCTTTTATCTTTGGCCGCGGCGGTGAAGAAATTGAATTACTGGCGCAGCACCGCATACCCTTTCAAGTCGTGCCGGGAGTGAGCGCCGCCAATGGCGCCGCTTGTTATGCGGGCATACCTTTGACGCATCGCGATCATGCTCAGTCAGTGCGATTTGTCGCCGGTTACCTCAAGGGTGACAAGGTTGAGCACGATTGGGCCAGTCTGCAATCAGATTCCGAAACGCTGGTCTTCTACATGGGTTTGATGGGATTACCTGTCATTTGTGAGCAGCTACAAGCGCACGGACGGGCAGCAGAAACCCCGGTTGCTTTGATCGAGCAGGGCACGCGGATGGCGCAGCGAGTTTTGGTAGGTACACTTGAGACCATTGTTGCGATCGTAGAGCGCGAGCGTCCGGCTGCACCGACGTTGATCATCGTTGGTCCGGTCGTGAAACTCCACGGCACGCTGTCGTGGTTCGGGCAGGCTGCAGAGGATGAGCAGTGATAGCACTATGGTTATCGCTGCAGTGCGAAACGCTCATTCGATAGCAGAAGCATGTCGATTAACACGTGTCCTGCCTCAATCAGCAGCACGTCGTTTTCGTCGTCCTCCTCCACATCGACTTCGCTGTTGTGCGCGGTCGCAGCCTCTTCTTCTGTCGTCTTGTTGTCCAGGGATGCCAGTAACTCTTCCCCCTGTGCTTTGCGCCGCTTGTTCTCGATAGCCAGTGCCTTTTCTTCCTGACCATCGCGCAACGCGATGCGCGCTTCTTCGTTGAGCGGCAGAAATTTAAGCTCCCGGGTTTCTTGCGCGAGCTCCACCTGATCCTCCAAGAAAATGAACTCAGGGTTTTTGCCGCTGCGTTGATGAAACAACTCTTTCAGGTCGGGTAGCATGGGTGAAAAATTATCGTATTTCATATGCCTGATGGGGCTAATTTTGTCCCAATTCCACGCGTGATCAAGCGAGCTCTCGCCTATCTCAGTGGTATCGAAGATCGAAGGAAAT
>JAAENL010000363.1 GCA_024224435.1 Halieaceae bacterium | reverse complement strand
TTCCTGTTTCGGATAGCGCGCACGCTTTACGCTCTACTTTCAGGGTACCGTGGTGAGTTCTTTCTCTATTCCTTGCTTGGTAAACTGAATCAACTCGAGAGAGCTGGCCGCTACGAGTATTTGTCAAGCATTATCTATATTCCGCTCAGAGTTCCTGAGACCCTTTACATACAGGATTTTTCTTTATTTCAGGGCTTGCGTGAGGTGAATTTTGCTCATCAGATTAATCAGCAGTTCGATGAGTTTGTGCTGTTGGACTGTGGGGGATATTTTGGCCAGGTAAGTATGCGTATCGCCGCACTATGCCCCGGTCTTCGCAAAACTCTCCTTTTTGACCCTAATGCCGAGAACTGTGTGTACTCCGCCGCGAACCTGAAGCTGACTGGGCATCCCTTCAGCGTGATTAATGCCGCCGTTTCCGACTTTTCTGGCAAAGCAACCCTGATTTTTCCTGAGGGCCCCCACGTTCCTGACTCTGCCTTTATTGAGAAAACCGAGGGTGGCGACATCCCTGTGATGCGCCTGGACGACGTCGAAGTGCAGCGCAATGAGGCCTTGAAGGGGAAAAACCTCGCTATAAAACTAGATGTGGAGGGGCAGGAGTTAGCGGCAGTTATGGGAGGGCAAAACCTTATAAAAGAGGCCGGTGGAGTGTGTTATTTCATGGAATTGCATCCGGGCGTGTTGAAAAGAACGGGGCAGACTGCCGAGGCCCTTTTGCAGTCGGTCTCGAAAATAAGACCTACCGAGTGGTATTTGGCCGATCAGCCGGAACTTAAATTGGATCCGGCGAGGCCTATATTCGCTCAAATCGGGGAGGAGAGAATCTGTGATGTAATTGGGGTCGCTCTATAGGTTAGTATGCCTGCGGCAACAGGGCTGTATAATGTGCGTCCGGATGCAAAGCTTGGGCGCAGGTGTCCCGCGAGGCTGTTAACAATAATCAATAAAGTCCCGGACAAGTAGACCGTACACTATGGCCGCAGAGGAACTCAATGAGTCAAATTTAGTGGAGAAGGCGATGTCGGCCTTCCGCTGGGTGGCGGCGTTGCGTTTTCTTGGACAAATGGTCAGCTGGCTGTCCACTATTTTTGTCATCCGGTTTCTTGCGCCAGAAGACTACGGAATCATAAGTCTTGCCGAAGTGTTAAGAACGTTTCTCGTTTTTTTCTCTGTAATGGGTCTTGGGCAGGGCTTGATGAAAGTGGAAGATCTCACGCCTCAGCTGGTTCAAAAAACGCTGGGTCTAATGGTCTTGATCAATGTGTCTCTGTTCGTTCTGCAGTTTTTTTCTGCACCGTACATAGCTCGCTTTTATGAGACGCCCCAGTTGGAGTTAGTGCTGCAGGTGCTGGCGTTTAGTTACCTGTTTATTCCGTGGACATCAATTCCCTCGTCCTTGATCGCCAGGGAGCTGAACCACAAGCGCACGTCGCAGGTCACGCTAGTGTCGAATGTGTTGGCGTCTGCCCTAAGCCTGACACTTGCTTATATGGGTTACGGATACTGGGCGTTGGTAGCGGCGATTATTTTCACTATGGTATTCAACTGTGTCTGTTTTAACCTGATCCTCTCCTACCCCCGCATTCCCTCATTCCATTTCAAAGGCACCAAAGAAGTATTCAGCTTCGGTGCCTTTATCGCCATGTCAGATATTTTCTACGTGGCGTACAACAAAGTCGATGTGGCTGTGGCAGGTAAGTACTTCACAATCGCAGAGGTCGGTTTTTATGGCGTGGCACTCCAGCTTGCGACCATGCTTATGTCCAAGAGCATTCCTTTGTTTAACGTCGTTGCCTTTCCAGCTTTCGCCCGCATGAATGCGATATCGGGCGATAGTAATGAATACCTTGTGACGACTCTCCGCTTTGCGGCGACGATGGTGTTCCCGGTTTTCTTTGGGGTCGCGATGGTAGGCGAAGACCTTATCCTGCTTGTGCTCGGAGCTAACTGGGTGCAGATTTCGGGTATTTTCACCTTACTGGTGATAAGCGTGCCTGTAAGAATTCTTGCTTATGTCATAACGCCCGCTATTCTCGCTGCGGGCGGTGCCCGGCTGGACATGCTCAATTCCCTAATCACGCTGGCATTCCTGACCGTGGCGCTTGTCCTGCTTCTGCCGCTGGGACTGGAGGGAGTGGCCGTAGCCTGGAGCCTTGCTTCTCTTTGCCTGTTCGGCGTCACGGTAGTGCGCGGTGGTCGATTGTTGAACTTGCCTGTTAAAAGGGTGCTGGCCGCGGCGGCGCCCGCCTTGGTGGCATCAATCGTGATGTGTCTTTCCATTCATGTGGTAAATCTGCAGCTTCCGGATGTGTCGCCGATTTTGTCGCTTTACAAGATCCCTCTTGGGATATGTGTTTATATTGCCTTCAGCTGGCTGGTGTTCAGGCAGCGCAGTGAAGAACTGATTCGTGTGACGCTGCGCCTCATGGGACGTGCCTGATGCAGATTGTATCGACCAACGTGCACACCAGGCTGAAGGGCATAGCCAGTTATGAGTGATGGCAGGCGTTACAGGGTCTTGGTGCTGGATGCGGATATGGTTCCCGCTCTAACTGTATCCCGGTCGCTGGCGCAGCGAGGATGTCACGTCTATCTGGCGGGTCATGTGGAGCGTCCCTTGGCAAGCCGTTCCAATGCGATAGATGCTTATTACCAGTATCCTGATCCGCTGCAGTCAACGGATCTTTTTGTTGAATGGCTGCTCGCGCACGTTGAATCGAACGAATACGATCTTGTTATCCCCGTGACCGAACGCGTTGTTGTGCCTTTGTCGCGCAATATAGATAAGTTTTCGCAGGTAAAAATTGCTCTTCCTTCCAGAGAAAGTCTGGACGTTGCCCTGGATAAATCTCGAACGCTCGCCTTAGCGGAAAAGCTTGGGGTGCCCCACCCTCATAGCGTTACCGTATCCACAGTTGAGCAGTTGTCGACAGTGGCTGCGACACTCAAGTTCCCGGTTGTGATCAAACCCTCACGCTCGATCGCTGTTGCCGCTGCTGGTTCAAGTCAGCTTCAGGTTAGCTACGCGTTTGATCTTTCAGAACTGGAATCTGGTTGCGAGCATGCGCTGAATTTCGGCCCAGTGATCTTGCAGGAGTATTTCGCCGGCGATGGCGTCGGCATTGAGTTGATTGCGAGGCAGGGGGAAATTTTTTATTCTTTTCAGCATTTGAGGTTGCACGAGGTGCCGCTCACCGGCGGCGGCAGCAGCTTACGAAAAAGTGTTCCAGTTATGCCTGATTTGCTTGAGGCATCCAGAAAACTTATTTCCGCTCTTGGCTGGAATGGTGTCGCCATGGTCGAGTTCAAGCACAATCCGAGCTCTGATGAGTTCTGTCTTATGGAAATCAACGGCAGGTTCTGGGGTTCGCTGCCCTTGGCCGCCGCAGCGGGAGCAGATTTTCCGGCTATGCTTTTTGATCTCGAAGTGAAGGGTGAGGTTGGCACATATCCGCCATATCGCAATGACGTCTACTGCCGGTTGCTGTCGCGTGATATGCACTGGTACGAGGCAATCCTTCGCTCAGACGCAGATACTCGAATCGTCAATGTGCCGAATGCCACTGCGGTGCTGAAGGGACTTGGCCTGTTTCTCCATCCCAGGCACCGTTACGATGTTCAGAGTCTGGGCGATCCTCTGCCGGGGCTTATCGATATCGGGCACATGTTAAAGAGATATTATGATCGCGCGCTTGCCTTTCTAGATGAGTTGAAATTTCGCGGGCAACAAAGAAAAGCTTGGAGTAGTGGAGAGGTTGCCGCGTCGATTTCCGGCGCTCGGTCAATACTTTTTCTATGCTATGGCAATATAAACCGCAGTGCCCTGGCCGATGTCTTGGTGCGAGCATACGCTGAGGATTCCGGGATCGTAGTGGCATCTGCGGGATTTCATAACGAGGATGGGCGACCTGCTGATCCTGTTATGGTCGAGGTGGCGGCTCAGTTTGATCTTGAGCTTGGTAATATACGTTCATCGTGTGTAACGCTTGAGCAACTTGGTGATAGCGATGTCATATTCGTCATGGAAAAGCGGCACTATGATAAGCTCTTAGAAGCCGACACCGCACTTTCGAAAAAAATATTTCTGTTAGGTGCACACCACGGCCTAAAGAGACGGTCGGTAGAAATCGAGGATCCCTATGGCCGAGCGCAGCACGTTTACATGGCGTGTTATGAGCAGATTGTGGAGGCAGTGGATCAAATCAAAAGCGTTATCGCGCTTCGAGTCGGTGAGTAGGACGAGGGAACTATGCGCAAGGTGATTTGGTGAATGCTACGCTGGACAACAAGCGAATTGTGATCGGCCTCGGTTCTGGCCGATCGGGTACCGCTTCCCTCACCTCGCTTATCGACCGTCAGGCGGGCGGTCTTTGCTTTCATGAAATGAATCCTTCATGTGCTGTCTTTAGTGGCAATCCGCAGCCTCACGTGAACGCGGTAGAGGAGTTTCGTCGCTTGCTCCATGGGGGTATTCGATCGCGTTTGTGCATTGACTATTCAAGGCCTTCCTCGGTAGAGACGTACCAGAAGCTGCAGCACATGCCACAACTGAATATTGTGGGCGACATCGCCTATTACTATCTCAATTACGTGGATGATATGCTGGAGGCAGTGCCGGAATGCCTGTTCGTCTGTATCAAGCGTGACAGGGCGAAAACAGTATCCAGCTGGCTGCGGAAGTCTATGATAACGCGCTGGCGCTCTCTGTGGCTGGCTGACAGGATAAAATCCTGGTTAACACGGACCCCGTTCTACACGGAGTATAACTATTGGCAGGAGCATGACGGTGGTCGCTGGAAAAAAGATTTAGTCTGGGATAGCTGCTTCCCAAAGTTCGATGCGACGTCGAAAGAAGACGCAATCGGCATGTATTGGGATTTCTACTATCTGGAGGCGGCGCGCTTGCAGGAGCTTCACCCTGACCGTTTCAGGATATTCGATGTGGAAGATCTCGGAAACCCTGAGGGCCAACGGCGCATTCTCTCTTTTATTGGGTTAGCTGAGATTGATATGGTCTGCAGTGAGGAATTGCACTTGCACCGCCTCAGTTAGGGGCGACTGTCGGTAAATTCAGGAATACGTGCTTAATGAGCAAGACGGAAGTAACAATAGAGCCTCGTTTTATGGGTCCCGCGGGTACCCGGTTTTTTACCACACGATTTTCCTGTGGCGGGTCCCGAGGGCACATTGTATTTATTCCCCCGTTCGCGGAGGAGATGAACCGCTGTCGGTCATTGGTGGCTACTCAAGCACGCAGCTTCGCTCGATCCGGATATGACTGCACACTGATCGATTTTTTCGGTACCGGAGATAGCGACGGCGAGTTAGCCGACTGCACTCTGGCGATCTGGTACGACAACATTCGTGCAACAATCGAAAGCGCACAACTCGAGTCGGATGCTCCCGTTATCCTGTGGGGCTTGCGCCTTGGAGGTTTGTTTGCGTTGGATTACGCCTCAAAAAACGCTGGATCGATCAGGGATGTCATTCTGTGGCAACCCGTCAATGTCGCCAAGGTGTATGTCACCCAGATGCTTCGACAACGCGTTGCATCGTTGATGGTAAGAGATCTACCCCCAGAGACAACGACGGAAATTAGAAAGAGATTGGATGAGGGCGAGATTGTAGAGATTGCTGGCTACGAGGTGGGAGGTGCGCTGTTGAGTGATATAGAAAAAATTGACGTTGCCGCCATTGCCGAGGTCTGCTCGGGCGGTGTGTTCTGGCTGGAACACGTGATGGAAAAGGGCAAGGATATCGGCGTGGCTTCGCGCAGGGCGGTAGATCAGTTGTCCGATTCCGGAGTGCCTGTCGATGTCCACACCTTCTCTGACCCACCTATATGGCTGATTCACGAGAGAGATTTCGCTCCACAATTGCTGGCAGCCACGGATAGCCTGCTGTTATGAGTGATACCGCTTCAAATGCCGGAGGTGTGAGAGAAACGCCAATCGTTTTTCCCTGTGACGGCGATTCTCTGGTGGGTATTGTGCATCGGCCAAAAAAGCCGCTCGAATACGGTTTAGTAACGATTGTGGCGGGTGGCCCGCAATATCGCGCTGGGGTAGGGCGGGGCATGGTGAATACGGCGCGCTTTCTCGCGGACCGCGGCGTGGCTGTGCTGCGCTTCGACTATCGCGGCCTCGGCGACAGTGGTGGTGATTTCCTCGGCTTTGAGCATATTGCGCAGGATATCGAGTCTGCCGTGTCTGTGCTCAAGCGCGAAGTGCCGGAGGTGAAGAAGGTCGTATTATGGGGCGGTTGTGATGCGGCATCAGGTGCCATGATACACAGTTGGAAGATCCCTGGCGCGGATAGCCTGGTGCTTGGAAACCCTTGGGTAACAACTCACGAAACGCACGCGGCCGCAATGAAGCAGCACTATCTGAGCAGGCTGCGACAACCCTCTTTTTGGCGCAAGCTTTTTCGTCTGGACTATAACCTGCTGGCTTACGCAAGAGCGGGCCTGCAAAAAGCAGGCGATCGCGTTGCCCGTATCATCAGGTCACCGTCGGGCCAGGTGGCGAACGCCGGTGCCGAGAACTTCGTGGACAGCATGCTGGCCGGGCTGGAGAAATATGAAGGGCCTGTATTGTTTCTTGTTAGTGGCCAGAGCGTGGCAAGCCGTGAATTTGATGAGTTAATCAGTCAGGATGAGCGATGGAGAGTGGCTTGTAGTCGTCCGCTGCACAAACGGGTTGATTTTCCCGCGGCGGACCAGACCTTCTCGGATAAAAGTTCCAGAGAGAGGGTCAACCAGACAATTCTCGACTGGATACGGGAGCTGGCCGGGGCTTAGTGCGGCGCGCGATTTTCACGTAATTGTTGTTATCTAAAACGTCGTTTTAATGTGCGTCCAAGGTGCAGCGCGCGACCCCTTACGGTTTTGGGGTTGTAGGCTGCTACGCCTCCACGCTCTCCGCGCTGGGACATCCAGTCTTTCTTGTATGCGTCATCGCCGGTCAGAAAGTCTACTTTCGTAATACGGTCCTGATTGATAGCGCGCTCCAGCATAAACGCTGACAATACGGTTCCCGGTGACAGCTGCGCATACTCATCCAGATGGGCGAGCTTATAAATATAGGCGACGGCACCCGACACCAGCCAGATCTGGCTCGCGACAGGAATGTCGTCATAGTAGGCCAGCCCCAGTCGCAGCCAGCCACGTCGAGCGGACAAGCGGATTAACTCTGGCATAAACGCGGCGAAGGGTTCGTTGGCCTTCCAGCTGTGCTCGTAAATTGAAACAAAGGCCTTGATACCGTATTCCACCTGTTCGCAACCGTGCAGCACCTCCATGCGCCCCCTGTCGTGCTTGAAAAAACTACGCGTTTTGCGGTTTATCGTATTGTTGAGCCGACTTGGCCGACTGGAAAGATAGGTCTGAAAGGTGTCTTCCTGTAGCGAGTGCGTCCAGTTGGCGAAACAGGCGTAATGGTGCACACCAGTCCAACCGGCGTCCTCAAGCAGTGCGGTCACCTCTGCGAAAAAAGGCGCCTGGCTGTCCATTGGCGACAGAGTGAGCGCGGTAAACCGCTCCTGATTTGCGAGAAATCGCAACAGGGCCACTAAAAGCGGTTTTGAGGACGCAGACTGTATGACAGGTGTGTAAGTCGACGTATAAAAGTTGGCCAGCGCATGGGCTTGCCCCGTGCGCCTATCCAGTCTCAGTGGTAATGCAACGAGGTCGCTGGCACCACGTCTCGCCACGTAAAGCATGGCGCTCTCATGATCGGTTAGCGCGTTGCGGACAAGATTGTCGAGCCAGTCGAGACCGAACTGGGGGTTGTCGCATTCATGCCGCAGAAAAGCCGCGCGCAGATCGTCGTCCAAGTTGTTGCTTGGCAGGACTATTTTCTTGATCTCGATTGGACTATTGTTTTGAGACAACCAGAATGCGCCGGTACAGGACTCAGCGGTCACTATCGGGCAAACCCCTGGAATTCGCAAGACCCTTGCCGATAATGCTGTGTTGTTCACAATTCTGCCTTGAGAACAATTACTTACAGGGTTAGCATAGCGTATTCTGCGCTAGTCGGACCTGACTCGCATTCTCTATTATTCGGTCGACAATCGGCAGTGGTTTGGTTTATGGATATTCAGTCTGATGTTATTGCTATATTACAGTCCACTCTGGGTGTGCCAGAGGGCGCGATAGCGCCTCATCCAGATACGCCTGTATTGGGCGCGATTCCTGAAATGGATTCTATGTCGGTGGTCGGTATTCTTGCCAGTCTTGAAGAACAGTATGGCATCATGGTTGATGACGATGAGATCGACGCGGACGTCTTTGCCACTGTGGGCAGCTTGACCAGTTTTGTGGAGTCCAAACTCGGGTAAATCATGAAATCGAGGAAATACAGTATAGACGCTGATTTCCTCGAGGGTCAGGGGCGAAACCTGTTCCACCTTCTTTTGCGTCCCACCGATAGTGCGACCCGCGGCTCCATCCTGTTCCTGCCGCCTTTTGCTGAAGAGATGCACAAGTCTAGAGATGTGGTCGCGTCCCAAGCGCGTATTCTTGCCGCACAAGGCTATAACGTGCTGCTGCTTGATTTAACCGGGTGCGGAGACAGTAGCGGTGATTTTTCGGATGCGACGTGGCAGTTATGGCTCGAGGATGCCATCGCTGGCGTTGACAGGCTAACATCGATATCTGATGCGCCGCTAACGTTATGGGGTCTGCGTATGGGTGCTTTGCTGGCTTGTGATCTCGCCGCGCGCCTGTCTCATTTGGCTCAATTGGTGTTGTGGCAGCCAGTGCTCAATGGCGAGCAGCATCTCGACCAGTTCCTTCGTATGCGTACCGTGCTAACCGGTTTGGGCGACGGCAAGCAGTTCGACCGTAAGTCCCTTTGGGATGAGTTGCGCGCCGGCCATTCGTTGGAAATTGCGGGTTATGAACTGTCCTCCCGTATGGCGGTAGAAATGGCTCGTGTCAGGCTGCATGATCTTTGCCCTTCCTGTGAGGTGTCATGGCATGAAATTGGACGTCCCACTGGCGCGGGCCTCGGCATCGCCAGTCAAAACGTAGTAGGTGCTTGGCGTCGGCAGGGTGCCGCGGTGACGGTATCTCAAGTGCCCGGGGAGCCTTTTTGGCGGATCCCGCAGGGAGGGATAAATCCCGCCTTAGAGCATGCGACGCTCAAGAACATGCAATCCTTATGAGCAAGTATATTGAGAGCGGTGTCGTATTTGACCGGGGAGAGGATCGCCTTGTGGGTATCGTGGCGCAGCCCGAGGTTCAATCGGATGTTGGCGTTTTGATTTTGGTGGGTGGGCCACAATACCGTGTTGGAAGTCATCGCCAGTTCACCCAACTGGCCAGAAGCCTGGCTGAAGCGGGTATCGCTTCGTTTCGATTCGACTTTGCTGGTATGGGGGACAGTGAGGGGGTGCGTCAGGAGTTTAACCACACATTCGAGGACGTATGTGCAGCGATTAACGCGTTTATCCGGCAAGCGCCGTGCGTTTCACGGGTCGTACTCTGGGGTCTGTGTGATGCCGCCTCGAGTGCGATGATTTATGCGCCCCGGCACCCCCTCGTATCTGGCCTGGTGTTGCTCAATCCCTGGGTTCACAGTGGTGAATATGCTCCAGAGGTCAAGTTGACACATTTTTACAAACCGTTTCTGTCTAATGCATCGAGGTGGCGCCATCTCGTGGCACGCAAGGACATGGTTCTACCCGCACTCAAGGAGCTGGGTCGGGATATGCTGGCGCTAATGACTCGCAGGTCTTCGGCTGATGCTCAGCCTTTTGTCCACGAGATGTTAGAGGGTGTGCGTGCATTTCCCCACAAGTTGTTAATTTTATTAAGTGGGGCCGATCTGACCGCAAGTGAATTTTCGGCACTAATCTCAACTGACGCTGATTGGCGAGAAGCCATCGCAAGTCCATCAATCACAATTCATACAGTAGCGTCTGCTGACCATACGTTTTCCCGAGCCAGTTGGAAAAACGAAGTCAATACAATGACAATTAGCTGGCTGAACGATCTCTAAAGAGGCAGCTGTGTTTGTGCAGATCCTGGTGAAGTATTTTCCCGATTGCTCGAATGTCTTTCCATCCACAGCTCGAACACCGTGAGAATCCACACCAACTCACCGTAGTACGCCGCGTGATCGCTCTGATGCATCTTGATAGTCTTGTCGATAAATTCTGGTCTAATATAGCCCCTCGCCTTGAGCTTCAGAAGGTTATCGTACGCAAGCTCGCGCAGGGGCTTGTAAGTTTGCATCC
>JAAENL010000362.1 GCA_024224435.1 Halieaceae bacterium | reverse complement strand
GGCTATATAAAACACAATTCCCTGATTTGTTTGATTGGCTACTCGCTCAAATGGGGGCTTTGCCCCTCCCTCGCAAAGCCCGACCACCCACCCTTTGCAATCCTCTGCTCGCCGGCGCTGTCTCGGCTTAAGTGGATAGCCGGTACAGGCCCACATGCATGCCCATCTACCGAAATAGCCCAGTCCGGATAGTTCAACAAGGAGATGATCACCTCATAACCATCGGAATCCATGTCGCCCAGAATGGTATCATAGTAGCTCCAGTCATAGTCGGCGCCATCTGTGGGTTCGACCGTTTTCCAATCGATGGCAAGACGGATCCACTTGGCGCCAGCAACGCTCATGTCGTCCCTGGCGTCGCCCGCATTCCCTTCGTAATTATTGACAATAAATGCCGAGTGACTCTTCAGCGTTCACTGCGACGGCCTCGGTGCCATCGGTGCCATCGGTGCCATCGGGACCGGTGGCAGAGGAAGCATGGCCAATGCCGGCAGCGAATATCGCAATCACTGCGACGACGATGAACATGATCAGGGCGCGCTGTGATAAGTTGGTCGCCCACTTTGTACGATAGTTGCTAAACACGTCGCCATCTCCGTGGTGGTATGTATATGATTGGTAGATTGGTGATTAGTAAAACGGTAAAAGGGTAATCTACTTCTAAGGAGCGGAGACAACTGGCCAGGTTACTTGACAATATAAGGGCGAGAACAAGAAAGACTGGCCGGATGCATGAGGGCGGAGGGGCAACGTTGGCGAGGGTTGCTGAGAGCGGTGAACTGTATGCGTGACGTGTTTGGGAATGAGCCCGAGCAAACTTATACCCATAACCCCAGATTTTAGCATACACTGTGAAGTATAATACATCCTTGGGGTGTTCGCCAAAGTATGGGCTTGAAAGAAAGTGCGTCGGTTTACTTGACTGATTCCTGGAAGACAAAGCGATTATGAGATAGTTGTGGTGGCGTTTGGCGGTAGGGGCGAAAAAGTATGTCTTTTGTCGTTGCGAGTAACCTAGGGGTGCTGTGCCCCCTGCACGATGCCAAGAAACAAAATCTCAGCTGTCATCCTGAACGAATGTGAAGGATCTCTCGCGACCTTTGTGTGTCCAAGTCCGCAGAATACGTTCAACCAATCGCTTCCGAATCGGGCGTGTAAAGTCTAGCTGTCCGCGCTACTTTTGGCAGGCTGTGACGCGACTGAGGCGGGTGCAGCGGACTTCTGGTTTTTTTTGCTACGCCTGCGCTTTTTCCTGCCACCAAAGAAACCCCCTGAACCGCGGCCCTCGTCATCGGAACTGTAATAGCCATCTTTGTAGTGATAATAATAGTAGTAATAGTAACCACTGCCACGCGTGGGCATGCGATTGAGCAGCACGCCCACAACACGAGCGTTTACCTGGTTTAACGCTTCTGTGGCACGTTTAGCGATGTCACGGCGGGTGCGGCCTGACTCGACTACCAGCAGTACGCTGTCAATCTGGGTGGAGAGAATGGCAGCGTCGGAGAGCACGGTGGCGGGGGGGCAGTCCAGCACTACGACGTCATAGCGCTCGCCTAATCTCTCCAAGAAAGCGCGCATACGGACCGAGCCCAGTAATTCGGCGGGGTTGGGAGGCAGTGGGCCGGAGGTGAGCACCGAGAGGCCGGGCACGGCGGTGGGCTGCAAAAGCTGGGTGGGGTCAGGATGATCGTCGAGTAAGGCTGTGGTGAGGCCGACATTGTTGGGGAGCTGGAAGACGCGATGTTGGCGGGGGCGATGCAAGTCCGCATCCACCACGGCCACTGCTTTACCGGTCTGTGCCAAGACAACGCCGAGGTTGGCGACAGTAATCGACTTGCCCTCGGAGGGCGAGGGGCTGGTGATCATCAGTTCCTTGATGGGCCTACCCACCGCTGCGAATTGCAAGTTGGTGCGAAGTATACGATAGGCTTCTTTGGAGGGGGACTGCCCATCCTGTGTGGTCACCAAATGGCGGCTGGCAACATCTCCCAGGTCGGGCACAGCACCCAAGGTGGTTAGATCCAGCTCCTTATGGATATCGTCCGGGTTCTTGAGGGTGTCGTCGAGATATTCCAGCAGATAAGCGGCGCCCGCGGCCAAGATAAAACCGATGACCACGGCCAGGAGGATGGTCATCAACTTGTCAGGACCGACCGGTGTGGAGGGCAAAGCGGCCGATTCGATCACGCGAATGGTATTGACAGCCCCCTTGTCGGTATTGGCGAGCAAAGCGGCGTAATTACTCTGCAGCGAGGACAGTTTGTTCTCGAGTCCGCCGATCTGCGTCTGGTTGTCCGCGATCTGGCGGGCGCTGAACATGTCGGCCAGTTCACCCTGCTTGATGGCGATCTCATCTTTGGTGGCCTGGATGTCCACTTCCAGATCGGCCAACTGCCGGTTGATAAAAGCCTGGCGTTGGGCCGATTCCTGGCCCGATCCGGCGGGCGTCTGCAAGATCATCTGATTGGCCAGTTCGTTGGCCACAGCCTGGGCGCGCAGGGGGCTGGTATCGGTGACCGTCACCTCGATCAGCTGGGTGTTGGGCACCACCCGCACGATGTAACCGGGCAGCCAGGTCAAGCCCAGGCGTTCCATGGTCGCCGCCCGTATGGGTGCGCGCTGGGCGATATCGGTGTAGGTGTTGGCTAGTTGCTGGGTGAGCCACAGTTCATTGCCCGAGGGATTGGGGTTATCGATGGCGCGTCCGACTAACAGCGTGTTATGGGTGCGGTAGATCGGCGCCTGCTGGCGCGTGGCCAGAAAGCTGGCGGTTGTAGCCACCAGGGTCGAGGCGATGATCAGCCACCACCATTTGCGAAGGGGGAGAATGTATTCTTTGAGTTCCACGAATTAAGATACCTCTCAGAGATATGGCTCGGTGGGGGGCTATTTCACCCAAATGGGACTGTGATCGTTGTAAGACGAGGTGAGGAAGCGTTGTTGCCCACTGCCGTCGGCGTTCATGATCCAGAGCTGCCTGCGCCCGGCCTCGCGATTGGAATGGAAGAGGATGCGATCGCCGTTGGGCGTCCAGGAGGGATGCTTGTCCCACTCCCACTCATTATACGTCAAACGCACCAGACCGTTACCATCGCGCCCCACCACATAGATCTCGTCGTTGCCCGCATCGCTGGAGACAAAGGCAATACGATCTCCCGAGGGCGCCCAGCTGGGATCGTAGGTCATGCCGTTGAAGTAACTGAGCTGGGTTTTGATGCCGTATTGCGTATCAAAGGTATAGACCTGGAGCGTGCGATGAGCATCAGGTTCCACCGAAAGCCGGAAAACGCCACCGGGAGCTTGTGCCCTTAATTCATTGGCCTGAGCTACTTCATACACCCAAGGTTGCGTGACATAGGCAAGACGGCCGTTGGCAGGATCCAGAGCCCAAAGATAGGTCTGAACGCCCACATCGGGGGCGGGGCGGTCACTGTAAAATAAGATCTTGCCGCGCAGAGCGTTGGGCACCTGGTTGCGGACAGGGGTGGCGGTGGCATCATGCTGGGGAGTGGGCATCTGATAGACCAGGAGGGGCACCTGCGTGGCTCGGGGCGTGGGCGTGGGCGTGACCGCAGAGGCGGGCACCGGCGTAAAGGTGCCGGTGGTGAGGGAGACGACAGTGGCAAAGGCGGCGACTTCGGTGGCGGTGGCCGCGTTTTTGGGGCGTGGGGTGGCGGTGATCATGACGATATCGGGCGTCGTCGTAGCCACAATGATGTCAAAAGGCAGGGGAGTGGGTGTGCCCAGTAGTTGCGCTTGCACGGTGGCGGTTTGCCAGATGATGGCGGCCGTGGCCAGATTTTCAGGTTGCGGCGTGGGGGTGATCACCTGGGCGATGACGGCATTTGTCGGCATCGGCGTAAAGGTGCCGGTGGTCAGGGCCACGGCAGTGGCGTACAGGGCGTTGGCAGTGGCGGTGGCCTCATTGACCGGCGTGGGGGTATGGATGACCACAGGGGCTTGGCCCTGGATGAGGGCGAGGGCCTGGGCAGTGGCCAGATTTTCGGGCGTGGGTGTGGGGGTGACGATGTTGGCGGGGATCGGTGTATAAGTGCCTCTGCGGGTGGCGACGGCCGTGGCGGTGAGCAGGTTTGCCGCCACCGTCATCACATTTTCGGGGGTGGGCGTGAGGGTGGCGACGATAACCTCACGGGTGGGCAGGGGAGGTGGGGTGTTGGGCGGAGCGCCGAGGCTGATCATCAGTTCGGGGGCCTCAGCTCGGGAGGAGGGACCGCTGCCCGTATCCCAGGCAAAAAGGGTGGGCTCCCCCCCGCCGGGGCCGATGATGCGCACCACCAGCTCGGTGATCCCATCCAGCACTTGCTGCTGCAACCAGGCCAGAGCCGAGGGGTCCAGCTCCCAGGTATTGACCTGACCCACGGCCAGTTCAGCCGCGTCCACAGCCGGGATCAGGGTGGCGGCTGCGGGGGCATTGAGCAGCGTCTGAAAATCCGCTCGCCGCAACTCGGGCAGGGCATCGCTGGCCAGCAAGCTCAGCGACCAGGCGCCACCGCTTTCGGCCGTGAAACGATCGTCGCTCAGGCCGTGCAAGCGCAAGAGGGCCGACTGTATGGGCGCGCCCCTGGGGACGCGGCTCAGATCCAGTTGGAAGGCGGAGATAAAGGCCTGATCTTGATAATAACCGGCGTACAGGTAGGAATCGCCCAGGTGATTGCCCCGGGTCTCGGCGCTGCCCCACCAACCGGCCTCACCCGCTTTGGGTGAGAGGCTGACAATGCGGCCGCCGCTTACGGGCGTGGGGGTGGCAAAATGGGTGGGGGTGGCGGCTTGCTGTACGGGCTCAGGGGTAACGGGCGGTGTGGGCGTGTCTGCATCCAGCGCTACCAACAACGCCGGTGGTGTGGTTGTGGTTTCGGGAACCGTTGGCATGAAACGGACTATTTCACGGCCATAGACCAGGGCGATGATGAGACCGGCCACTATCAGTACGGCGACATAAACGAGGCGCCAAGATGACCAACCCTCATCTTCCACCTCGTCGTCGGACGCCAACGCTGCCGGGGCAGGCTGTTTGTAGAAAGGACAGACTGTGTGGCCGCTGGTGAGGCAGAAGCGACTTTGGTGCGTATCGTTGACATCGGCCTCAGGTTCGCGGGCATAGCAGCGATGGTTGGCACTGACGTTGGAGCGGCGCAGGGAGGGATCGTTGGCCAGGCCGAGATGAGGGCAAATACCGGGGGAAATGGGGGCTTCAGTCATGGTTGATAGGGCGAGGGTCAGGTGGCGGCAAGCAGTTTGTCGTAGACCCGGTCGACGGCAGCATAGACGACTTGATAGCTGTAATGGGCCTCCACCCAGGCTCGACCTTGCGCGCGCAAGTTGTGATTGAGGTTGTCATCGCTCAACAGGCGCAGGGTGGCGGCCGCGAAGTCCTGGGGGCGATCTGCCAAGAGGATGTTCGAGCCGGGACGCAGGTCGATCCCTTCGGCCCCCAAGGTAGTAGCGACGATGGGCAAGCCCCACAGCCAGACATCGAGGATCTTGACGCGCATGCCACTGCCGGCATGCAAGGGCACGACAAAGGCGTCGGCGGCCTCGATGTAAGGTGTGGGGTCCTCGACATAGCCGCTGACTTCGATGCCGGGTCCGGCCGCGAGCGCCTGTATCTCAGGCGGCGGATTCTTGCCGACGATCTGAAAACGTACGGTGGGACAGTTGCGGCGGATCAGGGGCAGGACCTCGGTCGCAAACCACATCACCCCTTGCACATTGGGGGGCCAGAACATGGTGCCCATGTGCAAAATAGTCGGGTTAGGGACAAGGGTTGATGGCGCGTGGTTGTGCGGCCGGTGGCGGTCGAGGCCAATGGCAGGGGTTTGGGCGGGGTCGACCGAGATGGGCACGACGGTGAATTTACGGGCCAGGGAGGCTTGTTGGTAGCTGGGAAATAGATCGAGGAGACGTTCTTGATCCTCATGGGTGACCGTCAGTATAGCATCATAGGCATGGCACATGGCAGATTCGAAGCGGGCGAAAGCGCGGGCTTCACGGCTCATGATGTAACGCAGCCAGGGTTGGCCCTGATCCCGGGCCATGCGCTCTGCCAGCACATGTACGGCGTTGTGTTGATCCAGCAGGGTGCGGGGGCGGATACCGGTAGCAGCGCCCGCGGCCAATTGCCCATACCCTGCCATGGAGGTCTGATCGGCGTGCACTACTTGATAGGCTCGCTCGCTTGTGAGGCGGCGCAGGAGGGAGATCATTTCGGGCATCTCGTCGCGCACGATGACCATGGGCAGGCCGGTACTCAAGCCTTTGACCCCCGCCCGGGCATTGAGCCACAGCGAGCGCTTGATGGGCAGCGGCCAGACTGCCTCGCACAGGCCGCGCAAATGCTCGATGGCCTCAGGTGTGTCATCGTGGCGCACAAAAGAAACGAGGGTCAGCTCGTGGCGCTGCCCCAGATGCCGCAGCATGTGGTAGGCCCGGATTTTGGGCCCGGCATTTAGGGGGTAGGGCAGAACTTGGGTGAGGAAGAGAATGCGGGCCATGGCTTGAATAATGTTATCTGCGATGTTATTCAGTCGGCAGATTACGTAGATTTATTTAGGCGCTTACTCAAAATTAGCGACAACTTTTTGTCGATGTTTGTGGCAAGTGGCAGGTTTGCAAGTGGCAAGTTCAACCGTGTCTGCAACCGCACTCGCACCTGCGACCTGCTACTTGCTACCTGCCCCAATGGGGCCTTATTTTCTCAGCGCAGTCTGCGAATAACTGCTACATCATTAGGCGCAATTGCCGTAGTACAAAGAGTAGCCTCGATTGTGGCTTCGATAGCAGGTAATGTTGGGCAAAGCGTATTATCTATAGCTGTGAGGACACTCACGCTGACATCATATGTCCCGGCATTCTCAGTGATTGCATCCAAGTTTAGCACCGCTGTTTTTAATGGCGGTACGAGGAAACTTGTAGTCTGCGGCGTGATACTAATATCTGAGGGAAGCGAGGAGAATTCCATTACATATCGCTCGTCGCAGGCATTACCGAGGTTTGAAATTCGAAGCTGAAATTGGCCGACTTCGCCAACATCTATGGTAAGTTGTGTTGGCTCGAGACTTATGTTCATTTCGCGATAGGGCGCAACGTCTATCGCCGATGCAGCAACATCAGATATTTCGGGTACTTCAACCGAGAATGCTTGTACGGCAAGGATTGTCCGTTGTTGGAGAAGTCGAGTGGTGTCAGATAGTTGGATGTCGATCAAGCAAGCTTCATCTGCATCCAGATCTAGATCTGGACACGAAGGCGTTAGTGTCGCAAATGGCGCCAGCGGACCCAAGACATTGAGGTCAAACGTGCTTGCCACATTGCCGGTGTTGAAGACCTCAGCCATAAAAGCTACATCCTGTCCTGGAATTAATTCACTTTCTTGGGGAGACAATGACACCTGAACGCCTATGTCATTGACATCAAGTGTCCCACCGGCAGAATCTGTTACAAAGGGGTTATCGCTCAATGTAGCCGTTATCAGGTAGGGAAGGCTTTCAGCTGTCGTCCCAGCGGCAACGTTCAGCGTCAAAATCGTTTCGCGCCCTGCGCCAAGTCCTGGTGTGACTAGTAGTTGCGAATTCTGGAATGTTCCCGAAATCGTCGGAGGCAACGAAGCCGATAGATCGAAAGTTTCCGTCTTTTCCCCGGTGTTAGTGACGATGATTTTCACCATGGACTCAGTCCCAGGTCCTATGGTGACGATCTCAGGATCGGTTTCGATTTGCACACCGCCGCCTGCCGCAGCCAGATGGGGATCAAGATCGACCTCTATCCGGGCACTAACCTCATCACCTGTCAGGTGCCCTTTGAATATCATGCGATCAAGCGTGCTGAGTGTGCCAACTATTGCATCTTCGTGTATACTCAAAAATGTGTCCATGGCCTGTCGTGGTATAGTGAGAGGTGGTTGCCGGAGGCGAAGCATGTCGCTTTCGCTCTTTCAATCCTGAATTATGCCGCATTGACAGGCCATCTCCCTTTTTGGTTGCGGTTGGAAGCCGCGCTATGATACAGCCATGCAAATCTTGCACACTCATTGGGGTATGCCCCGCTCGTCCGCTGATGAGGCCGGACTATTTATCTGGGCGGAAACGGCCACAGCCCCACAACCAGCACGGGATCGGCGGAAAAAAGCCGCCCAACCGCATCCCTTTCTCACGAGGCCCGCGGCCCTGGAAGAAATGGTGCGAGAGGTCATCCCCTGGCACAAGCGCAAACTGCGCGAACAATCGCTCACCTTCTGGTTACCCACCAATAAATTCGGCCCCATCCCCTCGCCAGACCTGCTACATGATTGGGAGGAGGACGCGGCCTCGCCCGAACTACATCCGTGGATCGTCAAGGGCATTTGGCTGGAGACGTCCGGCGCCTTCGATCTGCTGACGACACTGAACAATAGGACTGTCCCTGGAATCCATCTGGGCAGCGACAGCCGTTACTGGCAGCACGCCATCAATCTCGTCCTGGAGATTCTGTCCCAACAGAAACTACGCCCCACCATGCTCGAAATTCGGGATGGACGTGACCTACGCTACGAGGCTCGCTGGCAACCCATCCTCGACAGCGAGCAGGACGCCCGCCGCCTGACTCAACTGGCCGCGGCCATGCCCCCCGCCGCCCGCGCCGACGCCCCAAATCCCAACGAAACCGCCCCGCCTGGAGCCTTGCTGGATAGTTTCCTCAACCACATAAGTGACGCCGGCGCCCGCAGTTGGGGCGCACAGCGCGCAGGGAATCTGCATCTGCTCACCGGCGCCAGCCCGGCAGAGAGATGGCGGCGCGCGCTCTTTACCGCCGATCCCATTGTTGGCGGCAGTGCGGCCCAGTTACAACACCTGTATGCCAGCTACCGAGCCTGGGCCCGCACCCTGACCATTGCCGGCGACAAGCAATGTCGCGTCGCCTTCCGTCTGGAAGCGCCTTCACCCCAGATTAATAGCGACAAATGGCGGCTGCATTATCTGTTGCAGGCGCGAGATGATGCCAGCCTGATCCTTCCCGCGTCCGAGGTGTGGAAAAGTGGGAGCGGCGTTCTGGAGGCGCTGGGCCGCCGTTTCGAGCGGCCCCAGGAGCAGTTGCTCACCGGCCTTGGTTACGCCGCCCGTTTTTTCCCACCGATCCAACAGAGTCTGCAACAGCAAAACTGCACCGGCGTCACCCTCACCGCCCAGGAGGCGTTCGACTTCCTGCGCGACTGCGCACCCCATCTGGAACGTAGCGGCTTTGGCCTGCTCACACCCCCCTGGTGGAACAAGCCGGGCACACAGCTGGGCGTGCGTCTGAAACTGGGCAGCTTGTCCAGTTTGCAGGGAGATGCGTCTGTCTCCTCCGGCCACTTGAACCTGGACAAGCTGGTGCGCTATCGCTGGGAGCTTTCCATCGGCGACACCGCTCTCACTCACGAAGAATTCAATGCCTTGGTCGCACTCAAGTCTCCCCTGGTACAGATTCGCGGCCAGTGGGTGCAGCTCGATTCGGAACAGATTGAAGCCGCCATCCGCTTCTGGGAGAAGCAAAAGGATCTGATAGGGGATATGTCCCTGCATGAGGCGCTGCACCTGGGTTTGGGCGGCGAAGAGGACCACAACGGTCTGCCGGTCGAGGGCGTGGAAATGGACCGTTGGTTGGCCAACTGGCTGGACAAATTGCGGGGTGATGAGACCCTGGAACTGTTGCCTCCGCCCCCTGAGTTGCAGGCTGAGTTACGACCCTATCAACAATACGGCTATTCCTGGCTTCACTTCGCCCGCCGCTGGGGGATGGGCGTCATCCTGGCCGACGACATGGGGCTGGGCAAGACCATCCAGACGTTGACGCTGGTGCAGCAGCTCAAAGACGAACTGGGCGGCCTGCCCGCGCCCATCCTGCTCGTCTGCCCCACCTCAGTCGTCACCAACTGGCAGTTGGAAAGCGAAAGGTTCACGCCTGATTTGAAAACCCTAGTCCATCAGGGTGCTGACCGGCTGCGGGAAGATGAGTTTACGACCGCAGCCCGGGAAGTGGACATGGTGTTGACCAGCTACGCCCTGGTGCGCCGGGACGCGGAGGCGATGTGTCGGGTGGACTGGCTGGGTGTTGCCCTGGATGAGGCGCAGAATATCAAGAATGCCAACACCCAACAGGCTCGAGTCGTCCGTAAGCTTTCCGCCGACTTCCGTCTGGCCCTCACCGGCACGCCCGTGGAGAATCGGCTTTCAGAGCTATGGTCGATCATGCACTTTTTGAACCCCGGCTTCCTGGGCGGGCAACGGAAGTTCCGCAAACAATTTATCCTGCCTATCGAAAAGTACGGAGATGAAGAGGCCGTCCAAAAGCTGCGGCAACTAACTCGGCCTTTCATCCTGCGCCGTGTCAAAACCGACCCTACCGTCATCACCGATCTGCCTGAGAAACAGGAGATGAAAGTGTACTGCCACCTCAGCGAGGAGCAGGCCACTCTGTACCAAGCGGTGGTGCAGGATGCGCTGTCCGCCATCGAAATGCAGGATGCGGACGACATCACCCGTAAGGGGATGGTGCTTAGTATGTTGATGCAGCTCAAGCAGGTGTGTAATCATCCCGTCCAATACTTGCACCAGGCAGAGACATACAACCCTTTCGAGGACAACAACCGCAGCGGCAAATTGCGGCGTTTTCACGCCCTGTTGGACGAAGTGCTGGCCGAGGGCGATCGCCTGCTCCTCTTCACCCAGTTTACAGAGATGGGCGGCCTGATCAAGCGTTACATCCAGGAGCGGTTCGGGGCGCCGGTACTCTATTTGCACGGGGGTGTACCCGCCAAAAAGCGGGCAGATCTGGTCGGTCGCTTCCAGAGTGAGGATGGGCCACCGGTCTTCATTCTATCGTTGAAGGCGGGCGGAACGGGGCTGAACCTGACCAACGCCAATCATGTCTTCCACTTTGACCGCTGGTGGAACCCGGCCGTGGAAGACCAGGCCACCGACCGCGCCTTCCGCATCGGCCAAACGCGCAATGTGCTGGTGCATAAATTCGTCTGTCTGGGCACGCTGGAGGAGCGCATCGACCAGATGCTCGAAGAGAAAAAAGCGCTGGCGGACAGCGTCATCGGCTCGGGCGAAAACTGGTTGACCGAGATGAGCACAGCCAATTTACGAGATTTGGTAAAACTTAGGAAGGAGTAGAGAGGAGCCTATGAGTTGGTATTACAACGCCAAACCGACAATCGATACAGACGAAGGCATCAAAGCCAAGAGCAAGCGTGGTGCGTTTGTAAAGAATTGGTGGGCAACACGCTGGATCGAGGCGATGGAACAATTGATGGATCGGGGTCGCTTGGGTCGGGGCCGACGATACGCGCGCAAGGGGCAGGTGCTTTCCCTTACGGAGAAGCCCGGCAATGTGACGGCCAAGGTTCAGGGGTCGCGACGCCGGCCCTATACCGTCACCATCCGCATCAAACCGATGATTGCCCGCCAGTGGCAGCAGGTGATCGAGGCGTTGGCCGCCCGACCCATCTTCATGGCCCAACTGCTGGCCGGTGAAATGCCCCAGGATATCGAGGAGGCGTTTACAGAGGTCAACCTCTCTCTCTTTCCTGCATCGGCAGAGGAACTAACCCAGGATTGCAACTGTCCCGATTGGGCGACGGTCTGCAAGCACCTGGCGGCCGCACACTACATTTTGGCCGAGCGATTCGACGAAGATCCATTCTTGCTCTTTCGCTTGCGCGGGAAATCTCAGGAGGAGCTTGTGGAGGCGTTGAGCGAGCAGCAGGGGTTCGGCCTTCTCAGAGAAAGTGCGGCGCCAGCATACGATGCGCCCCCCTCGCTACCCACCTCCATGGCCGACTTCTGGGGAATCGGGAAAGAGGGCGTCCACTTCCCCGCGCAGGTAGCGCCGCCGACCGACCCTTATCCGGCATTGACCCGGCTGGGCGCGCCCGCGTTTATGGAAAATATAGAACGCTGGCTGGGACCGGCCTACGATGCCATGTCAGAGGCGGCCATAGCCAGCGTCTTCAGCAATGATCCCCATGAAAGCGAGGAAGAATCAGCATGAATTTAGTGGATGCACTGGAACAATGGCGCAGCGACGATCTGAAGAAGTACGTTACCCTGCTGGGCGGGGAGAGTCGCATCACCCGCAAGGCCGACCGCATCGACTTCATCAGGCGGGCGCTGTTGAAAAAAGCTTCTCTGCGTCGTATCTGGGAGCAGATGGATGAGATCAGCCGGCGCGCGATCTCCGTCGCCTTTCACAGCGAGGGGGAGTTCGACCGTGGCGCCTTTGTGGCTCAATATGGAGGCCTGCCGCCGCGCCCTAAAAATAAAAGCCGGTATAGTTTTTACAAGGAACCGATCTTCTTCGATTTGTTCGTAATCGACGGACAGATCCCGGATGACCTGATGCCGCTGCTAACCGATCTGGCATTGCCGCCGGAACGATTTCAGCTTTCGGGCGTGGAGGAAGCGCCGGCCACATTTGAACATGGCCGCTATGTAGAGGATGTAGCGGCAGTGGAGACGGAAGAAATTGGCCGTACCGATCTGTTGACCTATCTGCAATTGATGGAGCAGAAACAACTGCGCTTCAGCGCCAAGAACACGCGATTGACTGCAGCCAGCATGCAAAAAGTGTTGGCCAATTTGGTGGCGCAAGATTTTCGTGAAGCGTCGGAGAAGGTGACGGCGAGAACAACGATCCGCCCCACTGGCCTGGACGTCTTCACCCAGGAATCGGGCTTGGCGACGCGCACCGGCAAGCTGACCAAAGCAGGTCGCACCTATCTGCACACCCAGGAACCGGAGATCATGTTGGAGGCGTTCGAGAAATGGACGACCAGCGGAAAGTTCGATGAACTGCATCGTATCACCCGCCTGGGCGGCCTCAAATCCCGGGGGACGCGTCTGACTTCGCCGGCAACACGCCGGGAGAAAGTAATCGAGGCCCTCTCCTGGTGCCCGGTGGGGCAGTGGATCGACATCAGTGACTTTTACCGGGCCATTGTCATTTGGGATTTTGATTTCAAGGTGGAAAAGACAAACTATAGCCATCTTCATATAGGGTCCCGCTATTATGGTGATTTGAACAGCATCGACAATTATTGGGGGCTCACCAGTGGTGCCTACATCAACGCCATCATCTGGGAATACTTGGGCACCATCGGCGCGGTTGACGTCGCCTTTCTGGAAGATGACTTCATATCACTGTTTGACACTGGTTACCTCGAAATGGATGATCCGCTCAGCCTCTACGACGGCCTATGCTATTTTCGCATCAATCCGTGGGGAGCGTTCCTGTTGGGGCAGGCGGATGAATATATCCCAGCCCAGCCCAAGCAGAAGGCGCTCTTCACCATCGACGCCGATAAGCGCGTACATCTGCAGGCATTGCTGTCGCCCAACGAGCGCTTGAAGTTGGAAGCCATGGCGGATGCCATCGATGAGCGACGCTATCAACTGGACGAGATGAAAATATTGACAGCGGTAGAGGGTGGCCAGAAACTCGATTCCCTTATCGATTTCGTGCGCAGCGGCCACCAGGGAGATATGCCGCCGGCTATCCTCGATTGGCTGTCTCAACTGCGGCGAAATCAAAGGGCATTCAAAGAGGTTGAACCGGCCGTATTGGTGCAGATCAGTCAGCCCGACCTGGTGCACATGGTGCGGCAAGACAAGGTGTTATCCAAGCTGAGCCGGCCAGTGGATGAGACCATGATCCTGGTGCGCTCATCGCATCTGGCGCGCTTCCGCAAGCGGCTGAAAGCGTTGGGTTATCTCTTGACCTGACTCGTAATGATCTGTCAGCAGGCGGCAAGCTTGCCGCCTGCTGACAGGAACCATGTTCGTCGACTATTCCATGTCCTGCTGGAAGATTGCGGCCTGGACCAGGGCACAATCGTTGGGGCCGGACTCGCCGTCAACCTTGGCCGTCTCCGGGAATGAGGGGGGCAAACTCTTGTCGGTGCAGCCGCCGCGATAGGTGTTTAGCATCTCGCCCGCCCTTCTGGTAATCAGCGGACCGTGCTTGTTGATGACCAGGTGGATCTCAGCCCCGGTCGGGTTGGTAAAGCCGTTGCCAAACCATGGATCGTCCTCAACCTCACCCGCCGGCAGGAATGCTGCGAAGTGCGCCTCTCCACTCTCGCCCACAATGACGCCATCAGCATAGGCAACCTCTGTCAGCGCCTCGTCCGATCATGAACCCGCAAGAGCAATTTTGCCCTAATGAGGCCTGTCCTGCAAGAGGGCAGGTGAGAAAGGGCAACATCGGCGTGCATATCGGTAAAGACAGGATCTACATGTGCCATGTATGCAAGAAAGCGTTTGCTGAAAGACGAGGAACGATGTTTCATGGACTGCGCACCGATGAGGTGATCGTGACGCAGGTGGTGACATTGTTGGGACATGGCTGTCCCAGAGCGGCCATCGTGGCCGCCTATGGATATGATGAACGCACCGTCAAGAACTGGGAACAACGAGCTGGTGCGCACAGTGAAAGCGTGCATGAGCATGTTGTGGGCGGCAGCAAGTTGGACTTACAACATGTGCAGGCCGATGAGATCAGGGCCAAGATACAAGGGACAGTGATATGGATTGCAATGGCTATGATGGTCTCCACCCGTTTGTGGCTGGGCGGCGCTATCAGCCCGCGGCGGGACAAGAAACTGATTCAGCGTCTGGCAGAGCAGATTCAGGCGATTGCCCTGTGTCGTCCTCTTGTTTTGGCGGTGGATGGCCTTCCTTCTTATGTGGGCGCCTTTCGCCGTGCTTTCCGTGCCAAGCTGCCTCGGCGGGGTCGAAGCGGTCGTTGTCAATGGGTACCCTGGCCTGATATCGCCATCGTCCAGATGGTCAAACAACGCGCCGATGGCGTCTTGCGGGTCGAACGGCGCATCGTCCAGGGCTGCGCCCAAACCATCACCTCCTTGCGCCAGAGCAGCCAGGGCATCCCCGGTGTCATCAACACGGCCTATATCGAACGCTTCAATGCCACCTTCCGGGCTCGCTTCCACCCTCTGGCCCGCCGTTCCCGCTCCCAGGCCCGGCAGGCTCCTACTCTCCACCATGCCATGTTCCTCATTGGCTGTCTCTACAACTTCTGTGACTATCATAAGAGTCTTCGGGTTCGGCTCTGGGTCGGTTCTCACCACTACAGGTGGGTACAGCGCACACCCACTATGGCGACCGGCTTGACCGAACATCGATGGTCCGTTCATGAATTGCTTTCCTTCAAGGTGCCGCTACCGCAGTGGCAGCCGCCCAGACAACGGGGACGGCCCTCTCAACAGACTTTACGCCTTATTCAACGCTGGTGTCCTACTCCAAGTTGAAGTGCAGTCCTACCCATACCATATAGAGAACCGATTTTAACCATATTCATAAAATGAATCCAAATGCACCCTCTAATCTATTTTGATTCCCTTCTGAATCAATCGGACGCCCTTCGCCATCCACTCGATAGCCTTTAAAATGTATACCGTCGCCAGATCCACAAGAAAAGGAAGGCGTACCCGTATTCTGGATCGAGAAAGCAACACAACCGCCCTGTCCAGGGATTGTTAATGGTGCCGGCGGATTAATCGTGATGCCGCTATTATTTTCAGAATTTTGATAAAGAGTAAGTTCAATCGATTCTATATATCTGATGGTGCGGTATCAACATAATGCTGTGAGTGACCAAAATACTTGACGGTTTTAGCCCTGTTCCTGACCACATTATCTGAAGAGCCATAAAAAACCCCCTCACGCAAATTTATCGTTGAAGGCAATCAATAAACTTCTACCGCATCTCGATAAAGGTTCGTTGTACAGAGATGCACTAGATCTAGCCGGTTACGATTATGATCAGCAGGTGAGCGTGCCCACGATAATTGATGTGCGGATATTCAAGCTATTTGATGGACGTCCGGCCGTTGTTGGTTGACCGGCTTTCCTGCCGATCATCGAGTATGATAAACTGGAGGAGTTAGGGGTGTCGATTGTCAGTAGCTTGGTTGCGAGTGCATGCAAGTGATCATGTCCTTCCTGGCCTGTCTCTGCCTGAATAGTTACGGGGAAATATTTACTTGGAGTTGCCTTCCTTTACCTTACGATCTCACGACTATTTCCCTAACCCCCGGGTTCGAGTGCGAACGAAAACACGCCAACTCGGCTCGAAAGCCAGACCACGGCGTTGTTTTTATTAAGGCCCCGCACCTCATAGTAGTAATTCTCATTAGGGTCGATGGCAACCTCGTAGCTGGGATCACTGATATCGCCCAACAGTTCAAATGTATCTCTCGGCGCATACGGCGCTTTGGCCCGCCAGATCTCATAGCTATCTGTCATATCTGCGGCGTCCCAGCTCAATTCGGCGGTGTTGCCGCCGAGGTTTCTGATGGTGATCTGTATGTTGAGTTCCACCGCGTTGTTGGAGGTGCCCGAATGACGGGCATCGTGGTGAAACATCGGCCATGGGGCGTAATTATCTGCTGAACCTTCTAGATCCCAAACAAATAGGTTCATGCCCTTGTTGTCATTACCAGATCTATGGCCCACCCACGCCAACTCCAATAAGCCGTCACCATCCAGGTCTCCTATCGCTGGTGTAGGTGAAAGACCTATGCTACCTCCACTACCCGTCATCTTAGGGAATCCGCTTACCAATTCACCATTTCCATGATAGGCGATAATATGCGAATATTTATTGCCGCCGTTATCCGTGGGGCTCGCATAGCTTTTGAATACAGAAACAATAATCTCTGCCGCATTGTCCCCGTCAAGATCCACAAGTGCCGGAGAATCACGCCCGTCAAAATCCTGGTCATTATAAATTAGCGGCCATCCGGCCACCAAGGTACCGTTGGCGTGCCACGCATATAACCTCTTATTATTATATCCTCTCGCAGAGATAACGATTTCAATATCGCCATCACCATCGATATCCCCGATAACAGGTGAACCAACGCTACCGGTTCCGACTGTACCGGTTCCGTCTAGAATTGGTTGTGGCCATCCCATGGCGGCAGACCCATCATGATGAAAAGCGTGCATATATCCGTCCCCGCCGCCTACAACGATTTCAAGATCCCCATCACCATCTAAGTCGGCCAGAGCCGGGTTTGACCGAGTGAATTCTCCCTCAGAGTGCAGGTCGATAGGCCACCCGGGTAGGGTTTCTCCTTTCGAATCTAGAACATATATTCTGGTGGGTGAATATCTCCCCATAACAACGACCTCCATAGCCCCATCTTCATCTCCATCTATGTCAGCTACTAAAGGATAAGCCAAGTTTAGGTAGCCACCAGTATCTATGGGCCGTGGCCATCCGGGCAATT
>JAAENL010000361.1 GCA_024224435.1 Halieaceae bacterium | reverse complement strand
TCCGGCTTGTTTGAGAGCGGCTTTTGTCAGGCTAATGCTCCAATCACTTTCTTCGGCAGAGGTCCGCTGAGACGACTCCGCAGGCGAGCCTGATGCTACTGTAGCGCGGCTCCGTTGTGCAGTTTCTGCAGCTGCATCGCCGCTGATCTGTTCAGCCGAATGATCGCTTGCTGCTCCTGTGGCGGTGTTGGTTACCTCTTGGTTGGCTGCAGCGTTGGGCTTTTGCGCGCTATCATCTTGAGCCGTGGTGCTATTGTTCTGCTCGTTGGATGCGCTCAAGGGAGCAAGCATATCGACCAGGCTGATCTGGGAGTCTCTAATCCATCCCTCGGGTGCTAATGAATCTGCGACCAGTGATTCGACGGTAATCTTTTGCGTCGTGCTGTCGACTGCAATGCCCTCGATACTCAGGGCTTTTAGCATGAGACGGGTGTCTGGTAGTACCTCGGTGGCTTTCGGCAGTATGTCTATGTGCGACAGCTCGACGCGCCCGCCGTCGATTTTGTAGATGAATGTGTCTGCCCAGTCCAGCGTGTAGTCGCCAGCCAATGCGAGGCGGCCGTCAGCAAGCTCAAAGCCCAGCCAGGGTTCGCCCAACTGCCACAGCTTCCTCAGGCTGAGGTTGTCGATCTGCAGGCTGCCGGTGCTGTTGCCCGTGGCGAGTGAAACCTTGCCCTCCCAGTGCAGGGTGCCACCACCATCGCCTCGCAAGTCGATGGAGTAGGGCTTGCCCTCGGTCGTTACAGTGGAAATATCTTCAGCGCGAATATGCAGGCCGTCCCAGTTACTGTCGTAAGCCTCATCTCGCGCCCTGTCGCTCAGCACAATAATGTCAGACTGTAAGTCGAGGTCGTGAATGGTGATGGGAGGCATGGCGCCAGGCTCTTCCGCCAGTTCCGGGTCGTTTGTGGGTTCGGGTAAAAGGTCGGAGAAGTTGTACGTATCCGCCGATATTCGCGCTACTGCCAGCTGGATGTTGCTGAATTTGACCCTGTCCATTACCCAGCCGGGATTCCAAAGGCTTGCAACGGAAAGGTTGACGGAGCCCTCGCTAAAACTCAGTACCTGCTCGTCTCCTGTGTCGCGGAGCACGGCATCGCTAACGTCCAGACTCAGCTTGAATGGATTCAGTAACACCCATCCGGTGTCGAGTGTCCAGTCATATGTATCGCGGATATAGTTGTGCGGCAAAATATTGAGGGCGGGGGTCGCAATGACGAGGGCGAAAAACAGGTAAATGGCGTAAACGACGGCCAAGACACGTAATGATTTATGCACTGAGACGTTCCTGTGGGTTCACTACTTTGTGCGGAATATAGGTCATTTCATAAAAACTCACCACCTCAATGCTCGACATGCGCCAAGCAGGAAGAAATCAATCAAAAAGTGTCGATTACCGATTAAGCAGCCAATGACTGAGATAGGTGGATATCAAATACGCGCCTGAGTTCAGAGCCCCTTGCGATAGGTGTATGGTGTAATTCCGGTCCAGCCCTTGAATGCTCTGATGAAAGCACTGGATTCTGAAAAGCCCGCGCGATGGGCAATTTCTTCGATGCTGAGTCCCTGCTTACCCAGGAAGTGCAGAGCCGTATCCCGGCGAACCTGATTCTTGATGTCTTTGAAAGTAGTGCCCTCGGAAGCCAGGCGGCGTCGCAATGTTTGGGGGTGAATATCCAGCGTGCCCGCGACATCATTCAGTTCGGGAACCTCCTTCAACCGTCGACGGATGATATCTCGCACCCGGGCAGTCCAGCTGTTGGCCGCGTAGTCCTGGGTGAGCATTATCAGCACGGGGTGGCGCAGGAAGTGACGCAGCGAAGATTCGTTCTGAGTCACGCGTTTTTCAAGTTGTGTTCGTGAGAGTATGAGCTGTGCTTGCGGCTGTTCGAACTGCACGGGGTTTGCCAGAAACATGTGTCGGTAATCCTGGCTTTGGGCTTGTGGCGGATAGTTGAATTCTACCGCCTGGATCGGAATATGTTCCTGGACCAGCCAGCTGGCGAAACGGTGCGTATTGAACAGTATAAGTTCTTGCAGATAGGGGATAGGCTGCTGGCCGCTTGCTTTGGCACAAAGTCTGACGCGGGCAGATTCATCATCCTCCTCCAGCACCGGTTGCCAGCACAGTTCGAATAGCTGGTAGAAGCGGCAGTAGCGTGCAAGGGCCTGGCCCAGTGTCTCTGCGCTGATCACTGCCTGGCACATCATTGACCAGCAACCCATGGGTAGGCGGCGGGCGCCATACCCGAGAGATTCATCATCCATAGCTCGCATGGTGCTGACGTGCAGATCGGCAAAACGTTCAATGGAAATTCGTGCATTGTCTTCCGCCATCAAGCGCGGGGAAATGCGGTTCTCGCGCAAGAGACTGACCGGGTCCAGCCCCTCAGCAACTGCATTTTTGAGGACCGCGCGTGCAAAATAGACAGAGATAGATAGATCGCGCATGTGCCCCTCAGCCGCGTCGCTCCCGGCTACGCAGGTAGACCGGTTTATTCTCCACGGAGGACACTCGATTGCGGCCCCCCATTTTTGCGAGGTTCATTGCGCGACCAGCTTCCCCGGAGAGTGTATCCAGTTTTATTTCCCCGACTGCGCCCGCTACACCCAGGCTCACCGTTACAGGAATACGCTGCTGGTTTGCCACCATGGGGCCTGCGCTGACATCCTCCCTGATACGTTCCGCAAGAATCCGGGCCCCATCGAGGTCGGTCTCTGGCAGCACTAACAGGAATTCACCGCCACCGGTGCGGGCCAATACATCCGAGGTGCGGCACTTCTGCTGTATCACCTCTCCAACCTGCAGAATGATCTGGTCTCCTGCGTCGTGACCGAAGTTAGAGTTAACTGCCTCAAAGTGGTCAATATCGATGAGAACCGCTGCAGTGTGCGATTGCTGTCGCGATGCGTGGGCAATGGTAACCTGTACCGCGTGCTCAAGCCCTCGCCGGTTTAGCAGCTGTGTCAGAGGGTCTTCTGTTGTCATCTGGTTCAGTTTCTGTTGATACTCAATCACAACGCTAGCGAGAAAGCCCACAGCCACAAGTACATACGCAGCACTGTAGACGCTGAAAGTAAGTCGCTGGGCCGACTCCAGATCCCCCTGCTGCAACCACCGGGAAAGGGCAAAGGGTATGCCGACCAGCATTACCAGACCCGCAATCGCAAGCAGGGCATCACCAAGGTTGCGTGTTTGCCAGCTATGCAGTGCACTCATCACACCGGCGCTGACATAAAATAGGGTGGCGGTCACGGCCTGAATCACGAACATCTGCCGGGGTATCACGAAGAACACACTAAGACAGGCAATCAGGCAGACCGTGCCGAGGATGTATCGCCCCTGTCGGATTTGTGCTCGTTGACCTGCCGCAAGAAAAAAGATGTAACTCGTCATTACTGACGCCACCGAAGGCACGTCGACCATCATGGGCACGTTGGATCCCTGTTGCAGGGCGAAGGCGACCCATCCCAGCAGTGCCGCCATGAAAAACACTGCGAAAAGACCCAGCCCGGGGATCGTATTGTTAGCGTCGCTCAGTGCGTAAACCACCAACAGCAGTACACCCGTAATGAGGAAGATCAGCCCAAAATGAAGCTGGAACCAGTTTTCGGGGTGGAGATGCTCCATAAATGTCCTAGTGGCGCCATGACCTGCCGCTGTCACGTCCAGTCAATTAATTTGTCGGGGGCGGTCATTGTTGGCCACTCAGGCGCTAACCATACTGTGGACCGCTTGATTACCTGTCTCCAAAAGGCTTTCCCCATGTTGCAAAGACAATTTACCGAAGAACAGCACATGTTTCGCGATGCCTATCGCAAATTTCTCGCAGCAGAGATTGTGCCACATATGGAGACCTGGCGTGAATCTGGAATTGTGGACCGTGAGGCATTTCGGCGCGCCGGTGAGCAGGGCTTTTTGATGATATGGCCGGACGAGGAATACGGTGGAATGGGTGACCCGGACTTCCGGTTTGAGCAAATTATTATCGAAGAAACAAGCTACGCCCGGGTTGCAGACTGGTACAACACGCTTCACAGCCGGCTGGTCGGGCCGTACTTTACCCGCTTTGGCAGTGAAGAGCAGTGTCAGCGCCTGCTACCCAAATGTGTCAGTGGCGAGCACGTCCTTGCTATCGCCATGACAGAGCCTGACGCGGGCAGCGATCTTGCCGGCATGCGCTCTAGCGCTGTGGAAAAAGATGATCACTGGGTGCTGAACGGGTCCAAAGTCTTTATATCGAATGGTATCAACGCGGACCTTGTTATCGTGGCTGCCAAAACCGACCCGGAGAATAACCCGCATGCGATGACGTTGTTTGTTGTCGAGCGAGGGATGGAGGGCTTCGAGCGGGGTCGGAATCTGAAAAAAATGGGTCTTAAGGCTCAGGATACAGCCGAACTGTTTTTCAATGACGTCAAGGTACCCAAGGCCAATGTGCTGGGCGAACCTGGAAAGGGCTTTTTCTACTTGATGGAAGGACTGGCTGAGGAGCGTCTCATTGGCGCGGCAGGCTATTTGTCCGCTGCGCAGTTATCCTGGGACCTGACTCTCAACTATGTAAAGGAGCGCAAGGCCTTTGGCAAGACCGTTGCCGCTTTTCAAAATACACAGTTCAAGCTTGCTGAACTGCGCACGGAACTCGACTTTGCTCAGGCTTACGTCGATTATTGTGTTACAGCCTTTAACTCTGGAGATTTGACCGCGGTTGATGCCGCAAAAGCCAAGCTGGCTACGAGCGAGTTGCAGGTAAAAGTCGCCGATGTCGGTGTGCAATTGCATGGCGGTAACGGTTATATGGATGAATACCCAATTAGCCGGCAGTACACCGACGCGAAGATCTCTACGATCTATGCTGGCAGCTCCGAGGTAATGAAAATTATAATTAGCCGGGATTTTCTGGCTGAAGACTACACCCCATTCAACACGCGTAACTTTTGACCACTAACGCCGATACCGGCATACCAATTCGTTCAGGAGAATCGATATGGATTTGAAAGATAAAGTCGCAGTAATCACTGGTGGATCGTCTGGCCTTGGCCGCGCCACTGTCAAACGTTTTGTCGCCAATGGTGCCAAGGCGGTTATTTTCGATATGAATGAAGAGAAGGGGCAGCAACTGGTTGATGAGTTCGGCGGCAGCGTAATTTTCTGCAATGTCAACGTCACCAGTGAAGAGTCCGTTCAGGCTGGCATTGCCGCCGCAATGGACGCGTTCGGTGCTATCCACATTTGCTGCAATTTTGCCGGGACGGGCAACGCCATACGTACAATGGGTAAGAAAGGTCCATTCCCTCTGGATGAGTTCAACAAGATTATCCAGATTAATCTGGTAGGCACGTTCAATGTATTGCGCCTTTGTGCTGAGAAGATGTCGGACAATGAGGTGATCAACGACGATGGCGGTCGCGGCGTTATTATCAATACCGCATCGGTGGCTGCGTATGAAGGGCAGGTCGGTCAGGCGGCTTACTCCGCCTCAAAAGGCGGTGTTGTTGGTATGACGCTGCCTATTGCCCGTGACCTTTCCGTATTGGGTATTCGAGTAAATACTATCGTACCTGGCTTGATTGCGACCCCACTGATGATGGGTGGCGCAGAGGAGATGACGCCGGAAATCGCGGAATTCCTGCAGCCACTTGCCAGCCAGGTGCTATATCCCAAGCGACTGGGTAAAGCGGACGAGATCGCTCAGTTGGCTCAGCAGATTGCCGAGAACGACTATATCAACGGCGAGTGTATCCGTATGGATGGCGGTATCCGGATGCAGCCCAAGTAAGGCTTAGTGCCGGGAGGCATGCGGGGGGCTCCCGGTTGCTGCGGTCGCACGATGTTTCTCCGTGCGTCTTGCGGTTCGGGAGCGTTTCACTCCCACCTCTATCATTTTGTCGGGGATGGCAGGCAAGGATTGTCGACGCAGCAGCACCAGGGCGGCAGAACAGTATGGGCGCCTGTATCTGAGCCTTCGATGTTTAATACACTTAAATCGTCTGTATCTTTCCTTGGTTCGTTATTGGGGGGCGCAGGTGCAGCAGGAGGGGCGGATGGGTCCACTAAACGGTTATACGGTTCTTGAGCTGGCGGGCATCGGGCCTGCGCCAATGGGGGCTATGATCCTCGCGGATATGGGTGCGGAGGTTATCCGTATCGACAGGGCCGCGGGAGCGGGCGGCATGCACATGAAAGATGTCAGCTCTCGAGGCAAAAAATCAGTTGCGCTGAATCTCAAAGATCCGGCCGGTGTGGAAACGCTATTGCGCATGGTTGAAAATGCCGATGTGCTGATCGATCCTATGCGGCCAGGCGTCTGCGAGAAGCTGGGAATTGGCCCGGACGTCTGCCTCGAACGTAATCCCAAGCTGGTATATTCCCGCATGACCGGCTGGGGCCAGGATGGCCCGTTGGCGCAGGCCGCCGGACATGATATCAACTATATTTCTATTACAGGTGCGCTTTTCGCCATGGGTCGTAAGGGTGAGAAGCCTGTGCCGCCGCTGAATCTGGTGGGCGACTTCGGTGGTGGTGGTATGTTGCTGGTCACAGGCGTGCTGGCAGCGTTGCTGGAGACCGGAAGCTCCGGCAAGGGACAGGTCATTGACGCAGCGATGGTAGATGGCGCTGCGCAACTCATGTGGATGTTCTATGGCTTTCAGGCGATGGGAATGTGGGATGAGAAGGAGCGCGGTTCCAATATGCTCGATGGCGGCGCGCATTTCTACGATACCTACGAATGTGCTGATGGTGAGTACATCTCTCTGGGTGCGATTGAGCCTCAGTTTTACTCACTGCTGAAAGAATTGGCTGGCTTGTCAGAAGAGGATTTCGGTGATCAGGGTAACAAGGATAAGTGGCCTGAGATGAAGGAAAAGCTGACAACGGTAATGAAAACTAAAACACAGGAGGAATGGTGTGGCCTCATGGAGGGAACGGATGTTTGTTTTGCGCCAGTTCTCAATTTCATGGATGCTCCCAATCACCCAGCTAACGTGGCTCGTAACGCTTACATAGAACTGGACGGCATGACGCAGCCGGCTCCGGCGCCGCGGTTTAGTCGCACGCCTTCGCAAGTGCGTCACGGTGGTCATGACGTCGGCGAGGATACCAACGTTGTGCTTACTGACATGGGTTTTGGTGAGCAGGAGCTGAATACGCTTCGCGAGAGTGGCGCAATTACATAGACAATTCGCACGAGAGGACACAGGCATGAGTAACTACGAAGCAGTACAAATAGAGTTGCAGGGCGCGGTAGGTGTTGTAACCCTTAATCGACCTGACAGGCTCAACAGTTTTGATGGCAGTCTGCGTCGCGAACTTCTGCTGGCGGTGCGCGAGATGAACGCCAATGACAGCGTGCGCGTAGTTGTTCTTACAGGGGCTGGTCGTGCCTTTAGCGCCGGAGCTGACCTCGCTGATATGCCGGAGGATCGAACTAATTTTCGAGTGGAAGATCAGCTGAACGGAGAGTATAAGCCAGCTCTGCTTGAAATTCACGAAGGTCCCAAGCCTTGGATTAGTGCGATTAATGGCGCTTGCGCGGGTATTGGCAGTGCCTTGGGCATGGTTTGTGACCTCACCGTGATGGCAGAAGACGCGTACATCTACCAAGCGTTCGCAGCGATCAGCCTCGTTCCTGACGGAGGAGCTACCTGGCACCTAGTGCGTACCCTGGGTCGCAAGCGCGCCTATGAGATGATTGTGACGGGGGAAAAGGTCAGCGCGCAGAAGTGCCTCGACTGGGGGCTGTGTAACCGGGTTGTGCCCGCTGACAGCCTGCTGGAGGACACGCTTGCGTGGGCCAATGAGATCGCAGCAAAGGCGCCGTTGTCGCTGCGTTATGCCAAGGAGGCAATTAACGATGCGATCGAGCAGCCTCTAGCTGAAACCATCTCGGCAGAAGCCAAGTTGCAGCATATTTGTATTAGCAGTGAAGATGCAAAAGAGGGCGTTGTCGCTTTCATGCAAAAACGCGAGGCGAACTGGAAGGGCCGCTAGGTCTATTGGGGCGAGTGTTATGTCAGATTCAGAACTGCTTATTGAGCGTGAGGACGGTTACACGGTTCTGACCTTGAACCGGCCGGATGCACGTAACGCGCTGTCGCCGCAATTACTGACACAACTGTGCGAGGCGTTTCGAGCACTGCAAGGCGACCGTGATGTACACGCCGTTGTGCTGACAGGCGCAGGGAAGGCATTCTGTGCTGGACTTGACCTGAAGGCGATGGCACAGGGTGATGGTCTTGGCGTGTATGCCATACACGGTGAGCACGATATTATGGCGGCCATGGACGCATTCGATCGTCCCATCATCATTGGTGTTAACGGAGTTGCCGCCACGGGTGGCTTTGAGTTGGCATTGATGGGCGATATTCTGCTGGCCTCGGAGGAGGCGCGCTTTGCTGATACGCATTGTCGCGTCGGTCTGGCGCCCGGATGGGGGCTGTCACAGAAACTCGCACGGATTATTGGGCCGAGTAGGGCCCGAGAAGCGCACTTCACCGGCAATTTCATCTCCGCCGCTCAAGCGGAAGCCTGGGGTCTTGTCAGCCGCGCTGTGCCGAGTGATACGTTGCGTGACGAATGCTGCCGCGTCGCCAGAGATATAGTCGATTGTGTGCCCGAGACCGTCAAGGTGTACAAGACGATGGTCAATAAAGGGCTGTCGATGGACCTCGCCGCAGGCCTGACGATGGAACGCAATGTTATGACCTATGTTAACCGCAGTGTATCTGGTGAAGCGATCGGAGCGCGTCGCTCCGGTGTGCAGGAACGCGGCAAGTCGCAGCAATCCTGATCATGTCCGCGTCTCCGGTGGCTTAACAGGGAGTAGTCGATGGATTCAGATGTCAGGCCCGAATTGCAGGCACTTCGTGAGCGATTGGCAAGCACACTGGATGAAGCACGCAATGAAGCGCGGGAACGTCGGCATGCGAGAGGCAACCGCACTGCGCGTGAAAACGTCAATGATCTTGTTGATGAGGGCTCTTTTCAGGAATACGGACAGTTGGCGGTTGCGGCGCAACGCAGTCGGAGAGAGTATGCCGACTTGCAGACCGATACCGCAGCCGACGGCATCATCACCGGTACGTGTACGATCAACGCCCAACTTGTTGGTCAACGGCAAGCCCGCGCGGTAGCAGTAATAAACGATTACTCTGTGCTCGCCGGCTCCCAGGGATATTTTCATCATCGCAAACTTGATCGCATCTGTGAGCTCGCCAGGGAGCAGTCCCTGCCTGTGATTATGTACTCAGAGGGCGGTGGTGGGCGCCCTGGCGATACCGATGTAATGACGCAGATCGCGGGACTCAATCTGACGTCGTTTAGTACTTGGGCTGCTCTGAGTGGGAGTGTCCCGAGGATTGCAGTCAACAATGGGTACTGCTTTGCGGGCAATGCCGCGTTGTTTGGTAGTGCCGACTTCTGCATCGCCACGCGTAACTCCTGGATAGGTATGGCGGGCCCTGCGATGATCGAGGGCGGCGGCCTTGGTACCTACAAGCCGACTGAAATCGGCCCTGTCGCAGAGCAGGAAAAAATCGGTGTGGTCGATATCGTAGCGGAAGATGAGGCCCACGCGACACGGCTTGCGCAGCAGTTATTGTCTTATTTTCAGGGTCCCGTTGCTGATTGGGAAGTGTCGCCGCAGGAAGTGTTGAGAGATGCCATACCGGAGGAGCGCCGTTGGGGCTACCCCGTGCGCAGGATTATCGAAACCCTGGCCGACACGGGGTCTTTTCTCGAACTGCAGCGTATCTATGGCCGCGGAATCATAACGGGGTTCATTCGTCTCGAGGGCCAGCCGGTTGCCCTTATCGCTAACGACTGTCAGCAGTTAGGAGGGGCGGTCGATTCCGAAGCGGCAGAAAAGGCAGCGCGTTTTCTGCAGGTCTGCAACGCATTTTCGCTACCGGTATTGTCGCTGGTAGAT
>JAAENL010000360.1 GCA_024224435.1 Halieaceae bacterium | reverse complement strand
TCCACGAGTGCTGCGCCGATGCCATAGACTTTATATTTTTTCATTGCTTGGGTTTTCCGCTACAGTGAGATCAGCGCTTCATTATCCTGATTCGACGCTGTATTAAAAGCACCCAGTGTTGATTTGGTGCATCTGATTTGCACTGGGGGCCAGCGCTACCTGCTAATCAGATGAGAAAGTTTCGCGGCAGCTGGTGTACACTCGAGCACCATGTTCCGTACCCGCCATCTGCTTCTTAAACTCTGCCTGTTCGTCTTGGTAATCGGTGGTTTATTCACCATTTTCCTGGACGCCCGGATCACCGCTACATTCAGCGACAAGATGTGGGATTTGCCCGCGAGGGTCTACGCCAGACCACTTGAGCTTTTTGATGGTGCGCCTGTAGACGCTGACGATTTTGCCTATGAATTGCGGGTGCTGGGCTACCGTGCCGTGAATTCGCCCCGCAATCCCGGCCAGTTTTCCCGCTACCGAGACCGATTTGACGTGTATACACGGGGTTTTGACTTTCCCGGTGAGCGAGAGGCGTCGCGTCGCGTTCTCATCGAATTCGCTGACCGAAGAGTCAAGCGCCTGTCGGCCGGAGGTGGTGCAGTGGATCTGATGCGCCTCGATCCTGTGCACATTGGCGGTATTTATCCGCAACATGGCGAAGACAGGGCGCTGGTTCGGTTGAACGAGGTGCCCGAGACTCTCACTCTCGGCCTCATGGCGGTGGAGGACCGCGATTTCTATGCGCACTGGGGTTTTTCGATCACCGGGATAGCGCGAGCAGCCTGGAGTAATCTGCGTTCGGGACGCGTTGTGGCGGGCGGGAGCACCATCTCCCAACAGCTGGTAAAGAACTATTACCTTACCTCTGAGCGCACCATTGTGCGCAAGCTGGTGGAGGTCGTAATGGCGGTGTTACTTGAGCTGCACTACGACAAGGAGCAGATACTCGAGAGCTACATCAACGAGGTTTACCTGGGGCAGGAGGGTCGACGTTCGGTACACGGTTTTGAGCTTGCGTCGCAACATTATTTCGATGCGCCACTGGCGACGCTTGGTCTTGCTCAGCAAGCGCTGTTGATTGGTATGATCAAGGGGCCCTCTCTGTACAACCCAGAGCGCAACCCCGAACGCGCTCTTGAGCGACGTAATGTGGTGCTCGGCGTGATGGCAGAGCAGGGGGTTATCTCCCCCGCGCAGGCGGCAGTGGCGAAAGCCATGCCTCTGGGTCTCAACCGGCAGCACAGTATTCGGGGCTCATTTCCTGCGTTTCTGGACCTGGTACGCCGACAACTGCGTCGGGAGTACCGCGATGAAGATCTGGCGACCCGAGGGCTTAGCATTTTTACCAGTTTTGACCCTGTCCTGCAGCGGCAACTGGAGCGCAGCACTATCACGGTGATGGATCAGCTGGACAGCAGCGGTGAATTGCAAAGTGCCGCTGTGGTGACGCATTTTGATACGGGCGAGGTGGCGGCTTTGCTTGGGGGGCGGAGGGCGAAGTTTGCCGGCTTTAATCGCGCGCTGGATGCAAGGCGTCCG
>JAAENL010000359.1 GCA_024224435.1 Halieaceae bacterium | reverse complement strand
GATTGGCGATCTCGACCGCACGCACTATCGCTGCATCGGAGACCTGAGCATTAGACATAGTGAGATTGTCGCGCAAACTGCCATAGAACAGGGTGATATCCTGCGGTACGTAGCCAATACGGCTGCGCAGTTCGGAAGGGTCCAACTGTCGGCTGTCTATGCCATCAATAAAGATGGCGCCATCCGTGGGCTGATACAAGCCCATCGCCAGTTTCTGCAGGGTGGACTTGCCCGAACCAACCCGACCCAATATGGCCACATGCTCGCCGGGTTTGATCTTGAAGGAAACATCACTGAGTGAACTCATCTCCGCGCCGGGATAGGCAAACGACACATTCTTGAACTCGATTTCACCGCGAAACATCTCACGAGAGAGAAACTGCGTTCCCTCCGGCCGCTCCACCGGTTTATCCATGACGCCTTCCAAAGTCTCCAGCGATATCTGCGCATTATGGTACTGGGTAATAAGGCCCGCTAACTGACCGAAGGGTGCCATGATGCGGCCGGACAACATGGTACAGGCGATCAAGCCACCCATGGATAATCCGCCCACAGAGATGAGATAGACCCCGGTAATAATGACAAAGATATAGACCATCTGCTGGCCCCACTGGGTCACGTTAATCGTCGAGTTTGTTATTAAACGTAATTGCACACCGACGTGCGCCAAAAAAGAGGTGGTGTCTTCCCAACGCCGCTGCACGCGCGACTCGCCATCCATCGACTTGATTGTCTCCAACCCCACAAGACTTTCAATCAGCGCAGAGTTACGCATCGCGCCTGCCCGATAAGTCGTCTCAGCCAGCTCTTTTAACTTGCTCCTCACGGACAATGCATAGCCGACAACTATCATCAGACCGATGATCACAGGAATAATCACAGGCCATGCAATCCAGGCCATCACCGCGATAAAGAGCACCGCAAACGGCAGGTCAGTGAGCGTGGTAATTGACGCCGACGTAATGAAGTCCCTGAGCGCTTCGAAAGAGCGCAGGTTCACTGCATAGGAGCCCACAGAAGCGGGTCGGTGCTCCAAGCGTATGCCTAATACTCGCTCCATAATCAGGGAAGACAGCCGGATATCAACGCGCTTGCTGGCGAGGTCGATAAAGTAGCCCCGCATCGTGCGCAAAGAAATATCCGCGAGCAACAGTATGATGACGCCTGCCGCCAACATCCACAACGTCTCCGTCGCGTGGTTGGGCACCACCCGGTCGTAGACGTTCATCGTGAACAAGGGCATGGCCAACGCGAACACGTTAATGAAAAAAGCGGCGAGCAGCACATCGCGATAAATGGGAGCATTGGCTCTGATCGCATCCCAAAACCAATGACCCCGCACACTTTCGCCAACCCTGGGAGCGCGAGCGTCGAAGCGGAAACG
>JAAENL010000358.1 GCA_024224435.1 Halieaceae bacterium | reverse complement strand
GGCATGGGCGAAGCCACCGTGAGGCTGCTCGTTGAAGAAGGGGCAAAGGTATTAATCGCCGACGTATTGGACTCGCCCGGGCAGCTATTGGCTGAAGACCTGGGCAGCAGAGTGTCTTTCTTCCATCTTGATGTCACCAGCAAGGACGACTGGCAAAAAGGCGTGCAAGCTGCAGCAGCTCTAGGGCCGCTGTCAGTCCTGATCAACAATGCCGCTATTATTTTTCAAAAAACCATCATGGATACCACCGAAGATGACTTCATGAACATTGTTCGCATCAATCAGCTTGGCGTTTTTCTCGGGATGCAGGCCGTTTTTCCAACGATCAAGGACAATGGCGGTGGTTCGATTGTTAACGTCTCTTCCATCGACGGGCTGCAATCGAAGAACTCCCTTGCCGCTTACTCGTCCACCAAGTGGGCGGTGCGGGGCATGACAAAAGCCGCCGCTATTGAAATGGGAAAGCACAACATTCGAGTGAACAGCGTTCACCCTGGCGGTATTTACACAGCCATGCACGGCTCAGATTTCATTTCCCAGGAGGATGCAGACCAGTTCTACCAGCATCACGCGATTCCCCGCGTCGGACTGCCACGTGAGGTAGCCGCACTCACTGCATTTCTCGCGTCAGACGAGGCTACCTACAGCACCGGTGCTGAGTTCATTGCCGACGGCGGCTGGAACGCAGGGCTGGTACAGGAATCGCTGCCGCAACTCTAGGCCAACAAAATCAATGTGGCTGCTATGTGACGCGCTGGCCCCCGCATTCATCAGGGCGCGCTTGCACCCATTTTGATATGGCCGTATTGTGATTTTTGGCCGCCTCACGACGGAGCGATTATGTTTCAGGGTATCAGCTACGACTATTCCAATGCCGCCGTTCTGGTGACAGGCGGGACCAGCGGTATTGGCCTCGCCTGTGCGCGAGGTTTCAGAGATGCGGGCGCCAGTGTAATCATCACCGGCCGCGGTTCCGACGCGGGACAATACGACACAGACCTTGCCGGGATGGAATATCGCCAGCTGGATGTGGGCAACAGAACCGCGCTGTACGCCCTGGGTGCTTCACTGTCGAAACTGGATATCCTCATCAACAATGCGGGGGGCTCACAGGGTGATGAGTGGGGCGCTGAGGGCTTCGACCTCTCACTTGATGTGAATCTGTCCAGCGCCTTTCACCTCAGTAGCGCCTGCAAAAAACTGTTGGCCGCGAGCAACTTTCCCGGTGGGGCCAGCATTATTGGCATCGCATCCATGACATCCTACTTCGGTTTCGAGTTGACGCCAGGATATGGCCCGGCCAAGGCGGGCCTTGTACAGCTGGTCAAAACACTGGGCATGAGCTGGGGACGGGAAGGTATCCGCGCCAACGCTGTTGCTGCGGGCCTCACGCGCTCGAATCTCACCAGCTTTGTGATAGAGAGTATGCCCGACATGGTGGAAGAGACGCTAAAGCGCCAGGGCTTGAAGCGGACGGGGGAACCCGAAGATATCGCCGCCGCTGTGCTATTTCTGACATCGCCCGCAGCGGCCTGGATTACCGGTCAGACTCTCCCGGTGGATGGTGGTTTCACAACAGGTATGGGCTGACTAAAACGGAAACAGACGGGGCACCAGCGCGATGACCGTAATCGAGTACACAATCGATACCAGTATCCCCGCACGGGTATAATCCCTGAATTCATAGCCACCGAGGTTCTGTACCATCAAGTTTGTTGTGTAGCCGTAAGGAGTAAGAAAACTCGCACTAGCGCCATAGGCGACCGCCATAACAAATGGCATATAACTGACGCCATAACTCTCAGCCAAGCCAAAAGCCACCGGAAAACTCAGCGCCGCTGCTGCGTTGTTGGTCATCAGCTCTGTCAGCAGCACAGTGCCAATGTAAATTCCGATAAGGGCTCCGTAAGGCCCCAGAACAGAAAGGTAGCTGTGCAGTAAATCCGCCATCAGCGTAACCATTCCCGCATTGGTCAATGCCTGGGACAAAGTCAACGCTGACGCGATAATCAACCAGAGCTCGAAGGGAAAGCGGCGCCTGAGTTCCGAGCCGCTGATGACTCCGGTGATCAACATGCACAAGAGCAGAAAGGCAACACCTTTTATCAGAGGCACTATTTCCAGTGTCGCGAGCGCGATGACCAGCACTAACACGCCTGTAATCAGGTAGTTCTGAAAAGGTGTCGTGCGCGCCTCCCCTACCGAATCATTGGTAATAACAAAATTTTTGTCGAGGTTTTTGCGCTCGTTAAAATCCGGACCGACCGCCAGCATCATACTGTCACCGGCCTGAATTGTAATATTGCCTAACTTTCCGGAAAGGCGTTTACCCCCCCGACGCATACCGACGACCGCCGCATCAAATACAGAGCGAAACGCACTTTCCTTCACCGTCTTACCATCGATCGTGGCATTAGGCATAACGATGACTTCCTTCATATTTTCTCTTAATAGGCCTTCCTCAAGAGCAAATAACTGAAGTCCATCAAACGTTTCCAGTGCCTGAATCTGCTTGATATCTCCGGAAAAAATCAGCTTATCGCCTGGCTCAATATGCTCCTGCGGCGTAACGGGAGAAATCAGGTGATTGTCGCGCACAATCTCTACAAGGAATAAATCCTCAAGATCACGAAGTCTATTATCAAGTACGCTTTTTCCGATCAACAGGGAATGCGCACTCACTTCCGCTTCAATAACATACTCATTAATGTCTATCTCATCGGAATCACGTACCGGCAAAAAGCGTGAACTGATGACCAGGGCGATCATCCCAAGCACCGTTACCGCGAGCCCCACCGAGAGAAAATCAAAGAACGCCAGGCCGGTCCCGGTAGCATCCTGCAGAAAACTACTGACGATCAGATTGGTGGAAGTGCCAATTAACGTCATCGTGCCGCCTAGTATCGCTGTATATGACAAAGGTATAAGCAGTTTTGATGCGGGGTGATGCTTAGTGTTCCTGACCGTATTCGCAAGCGTTGCGACTACCGCTGTGTTATTGACAAACGCCGAGAAGAACGCGGAGGCCGCGCCCAGACGAAGCAGACTGCCATAATAGCCGGGCACAATCAGCTTGTCGGACATTCGGGTCAACCAGGACAATTTTTCTAACCCCGTTGACACCAACAACAGCAATACGAGAGTAATCACACCGGGGTTAGACGCCTTGTCCAACACCTCACCGGTATCGACCAGTCCAGTAAAATAAGCGAGCAGCATGGCACACACGAAAATCCACGCGGCCGGCCACTTGGTGAAAATGAGGCTAGCGAGGAGCCCTCCAAACAAGGCAGTGATGAGCAGCTGCTCGAACATGAAAACCCTTCTGTCTAATTACATGCAATGGTCTGCAGGATACGCGCTAACAGCTTAACGCCACAACGCACCAACTTTTTATTTTATTTCGAGTAGACTCTGCCATAGCGTGGACGAAGATAAGAGCCCGGGCAATGACATTATGAAAAAAGTCAGCAAAATAGTTATCGGGCTGATTCTGCTCGGCATGATCGCGCTAGCTTGGCATCGAGAATTTCTTTTGGAATTACCTTATAACTGGTTTGCGCAGGGTATCTTTGTTTCTGAGGATACGGACAGCTTCGACCCAGGTCCTGTCGCAGGCTCCCACTTCCCAGGCCTTCAGGCAGAATACAATGGAGGGAGGGTAACCCTGTTGACCGATTTTGCCGGCGCTGCAGGCACCGTCCTCGTCGTTCTTCGCTCTCTGGCCAAGAGCACGATCTGTCAGCAGCAGCTAGTTCAATTGGAAGCACTTTATCCACAATTCAGTGCAGCGGGCATTGGACTCGTCGTCATCAGCCCCGACGAACCATTTGTGCAGGATACATTTGCTACGGAGTACGGTATTACCATCCCTTTACTCTCTGACACCGCCGCACTCTCGACCATAACTCTTGGCATTCAGAATCAAGCCTATAGCAGAAGTGACCGACTATATGGCACTCCCTACGCTGGCTCCCTCGTCATTTCAAGGGATCAAAGAATTGTCGGTAAACTATTCCTTGAAAATGACAATACCCGTGTTGATGCCGCTGCAACGCTGTCCTTCGCACGACACTTGCTTCAGCATTGATAATGCCGCAAGCGGCGGTGAGACCGCTTGCACATTTAAGACGAGTGTATTATTTTCAGAATCTCAGCGGTCATCGGCATTCGTAAGGTCACTATGGTTCAAAGCGCCGGTAACAAACACTCGGATCGCTCTGCACAAACGCGACAACGGTTTATTGAAGCGGCGGAGAAACTATTCGCAGAGCGCAGTATCGATTCCGTATCGTTAAATGAGATCACAGTGGCGGCCGGGCAGAAAAATCGCAATGCCTTGCAATACCATTTCGGCAACCGCGACGGCCTGCTACAAGTAATTATCGACACCCACTCACAGCGTGTCCGCGAGCTACGCCAACCCTTTCTGACGCCCGAGTCAACTGGCAGACAGAGCGACCTCCACAGGAGAGCCGCGAAGGCGCTGGTGCGGCCACTAACCGATTACATTGAGGAAAACCCCTCGGGCGTCTACTACATCAAAATACTTTCCCAACTGGCCGCATTGAACAGCCCAGTGCTGAATCCAGCCACCACGACTGCCATCAGCTTCGACAATGACGAGGCACTGGCGCAGCTGTTTCGACATGCATTATCCCATTTACGTGCAACGGAAATACGTCGCCGCATGTTTCTGACCATCAGCATGACGTTTCACGGCATTGCGGACATCTGCAGAGCCAGTGAAGTCGACAATAGCAGTGCCACTTTGCGAACACGCAGGAAAATGTTCGACCAGGTTACGCTGGCGGTCGAGTTGCTGCTGGCGGCGAAGCCTCAGGAGTAGCCACTGGGCTATACCAAATGGGCGAGGTCCAGGCGCGCTCCTGTATTGCCTTGCGATGCTCCTCGGCACAACATTGCTCCAGCCCTTCTCCGACTGTTTCGGGCCGAGTGCAGTCCACCGCCATCGCGACGCAGATACGCTGACTCCAACGACAACTGGGGTTTTCCAGGACTCTGGAATAATAATAGGCGCCCTGCTGAGCATCGAATGTCTCGTCGACCCAAACGGCGCACAGTGTGTCCTCGCCGGGGCCGCTCAAGGCGCAAGACGCCTCGTCGACCCGAGCACCGTTTGTGGCATCGCCGGCTACGTCGAAGACCGCTTCTTGCAGTTCTCCAGTAACGGTTCTCCAACCTTTTACAATCTGGATACGCTGCAGAGGCGTGCCAGGGCGGTTTGCTAAACCAGGATCCCGCTGTGCTATGACCATAAATCGAGGCGCAGCCGCCGCGGCCGGGGATAGGCGACCTCCCATCGGCGTGCCTGATTCATAAGCCAGGGCGATCCGGTCCTGACGTTCACACAGATCCTGCGGATAATCCCATCCGGCGAAAAATCGACTGATAATTCTTGGGCCGCTGGTGGCGTAGCTTTCGCGACGCCTGAGTGACTCAAACAGCGAGTCGCGGCTGTTCTCCTCGGCCCAGAGCACGGCAAGACCGCCCGGGTTGTTCATCAGGAGGTCCGGCAACCCGGGCGGCAACCGATCAATAGCCGGAACCCCTTTGCCGCCGTGGCCGGCAAATTCTGACTCATCCACCTGACCGGCAGCACCCAGGTGTGTGTCGGTACTGCCTATGAAACCAAACTGGTAGGGGTTTACGCGCATTTCGTTTTCAACAGCCAAGCCCTGCAGCAACACTTCCCTGGCAAACCCTGTATCAGGTCGCGGTGGCCGGTCGAAGCCAGCCAGATTATCAATAGATTGTTGTTCGAAGGCGCAAAGTTCATCCTGAGTGATCCCTTGAGCGTAGAAACACTCGGAGGAACCGCCCTTCTGCATGACTTCTAACAGCGGCTCGTAGCGAGCTCTCAGCGCTGCGTACTCGGGCGTCATCGGAGAACCGTCGTCGCCCTTGCCTGTAAACATCTGTCCGGCGCTTAAATTGGAATTGTGGGGAATCGCCAGAGCGTCGCAGGTACCGGGTGCATCAACGCATTCACGCTCGAGACCACGCCAAAGCCGTTCGGGAGAGGGCTCCTCGATAAATGACAGTGGCAAATCGGGGACATCGGCGTTACGAAATACGATGTTTCGATGCAGGTTCCCACCCGTTAGCGGATCCATGCCCGACCATTCATAACCGACAAAGCTGGTAAACGAGCAATCATCACTGCGGTCATAGGCCGTCTCCGCAGCTTGCTTCGTATCGCGCCATGGAAAGACCGATGCCTGCTTGCACAACACGTCATTTTCACCGCACATACTCATATGCGAAGCCATCATCGAGGACATAAAATTGAACAGATAATAGGCTCCGATAGACCAGCTTCGGTACAGGCCACACTGCCAAGAATCATGACCCTCAAAATCTGGCGTGTTACACATGTGGACCTCGCCAAACAATTCAGCGTGATCCGACACCATCGCAAAGTCCAGCGGACGATTGAGACGTATAGAGCGCATGGGCAATCCGTCTTCATCCCAGGGCTGTATCCCGAGAGACTGACCCTGTGCGAAGCCGTAAGCCTGCGCCGGTGTGGTCAGTGTGCCCTGAGTGCTCGCATCCAGGGAATAGCGGGTATGCACGTGAAGGTCACCAAAGAATGGCTGCCTGTATTCGTCATGAAGCCGACAGGGATGACGCTCTTCCGAGTATTCCTGAGCGGTACCGCCACTGAGCGGCAGTGCGAGCAAGCACCCGCAAAAGAGTCCTGCGGTAACAACGTGTCTGGGCTGGGTCACAACTCCCTGCCAGAGGTAGATCCGTAACGTTTAGCATGTTCGTCGATGGATGCAACAATGTTATCGTGGCGCATTGCGATGATGTCTCGGTAGTCGTCATGGGTTATGACGTAGAAACCGCCCTCGCGAACGGCATCTACCACCTGCTCACCGACCACACGGGGCGAAATACCGCTTGCGACGTCGGGCGCGGGTTGCTGATGGTCAATTCCGGGGTCGTAAGCGTCTGGGCGCATTGCAAAAGACTGGGTAATGAGGTTGGTATTGACCAGTCCCGGGCACAGCACTGATACGCCTACCCCCTTGTCCGCCGTCTCCATCAGTAGCGCCTCAGACAGACCGACGATGGCAAACTTGGTGGTGGTGTAGAGCCCCTCTGGCGGGCCAGAGATCAGCCCCCCCATCGAGGCAGTGTTGACGATGTGCCCCTCCCCTTGCTCGAGCATCAACGGAAGAAACGCTTTCACACCATGAATAACGCCATAGAGGTTAACGTCGATCAGGTATTGCCAATCCTTTATATCGGCGTCCGCCATTAATGCACCGACCCACACTCCCGCGTTATTGCACAGCAGGTGAACGCTGCCGAAATGTTGCAGGGCACGATCGCGCAGCGCTTCCACAGACGCGAGGCGAGATACATCCACCCCGCAGGCCAGCGCGTCGTCACCCAAGTCTGCAGCTACCGTGTTTGCCTTACTTTCATCGATGTCTGCGACGACAACCCTCATGCCGGCAGCGGCAACCGCTCTTGCGATGCCCTCTCCGATACCCGAACCTGCGCCAGTTACCACGGCCACCTTGCCCTTCAAATCTTGCATAGCTCTACCTCTGAAATTAACGCTGTCACGGTGAATTACTCAGGTCTGGCAGTCGATCATAACCTTGATTGCCTGCTCGGAGTCACGGGCCACCGCGAAGGCCTGCGTAATTTTTGACAACGGGTAATGGTGGGTTACCAATACTGTGGGATCAAAACGACCGGACTGCAACATCTCGATCACTTGTGGGAATTCCACGTCATAACCCATGGCCGAAATAATAGAAATTTCTTTCGCCAACAGCATAATGAGATCCAGCGTCGCCTTCTCCTTGTGCACACCAGTGAGGCAGACGCGGCTGCCGGGGCCACTCATATCCACAATGCGTTCAAAAACACTGCGCGCGCCCGTTGCCTCGAAATACACGCTGCTGGCGGGCATGGGCATTCCGAAAAAACTGGAACTACCGTGACATTCAATCAACTTCGATGATAAATCGGGATCGTTGGCAGAAAGCGCTACGGCACCAAGCGCGCGCGCGGCCGTAAGGCGCGCCTCTGACAGGTCGACGACTATAATGTTTTCCAGGCCACGGTACTGCAGCACCAGCAGTATAGAGAGGCCAATGGGGCCTGCACCAAAGATGACCGCCTTGTCCTGCGCTTGCGCCGTAACCCTGTTGGCCCCGTGCTGGGCAACGGAGAGAGGCTCTACCAGAGCGCCATACGCATCCGGTAAGGTATCGGGCAGGTGCAGCAGACTATCCGGAGATTGGGCTACACCACGCACCAGGAGATAGGGTGAGAATCCACCCTCACTGCCGCCGTTGCCGATATTGTTGTCGTGAATAAGAGGCTGCACAACCACCCTTTGACCCGGAATAACGCTGGAAACATTCGCCCCTGCTTCACTGACAAGACCCCACAGCTCGTGGCCGATCGGAGTAGGTTCATCGCCACGCAATCCCCCCATAGACAGGAAACCGAGGTCAGAGCCACATATACCGCACTGCCTCACCTGAACCACCACGTCATCATCACCACAGACCGGGGCTGGCAGCTTGTCCAATCGCAAGTCATTCACCCCGTGAATCTGCAGCTGGGGGATAGTTGATGTCATCGGGTCTCACTCCGTAAGCGCTCAGTCACGACCATAGGACCGCCCTCGGCCTGGGTCAACTGTGATGGCCGGTATATTGAACCGCGGGAAATCAATTCGTTGCGAGACTGGTTGAGTGTCATGAGCTTTGCGACACTGAGACATCATTGAGGAGTGCACAGGGCATGGCCAAAAAGAATCCGGATAAGGTTGTGGACTGGCTGGTAGCCGGCGCTGGAGCTGCGGGTATGACCGG